>JBMNTW010000016.1:0-14804 GCA_050945935.1 Christensenellales bacterium | reverse complement strand
CGGGACTGCGCAAGCGTTGCGCCACCATACTCGCCATTTACCTTGCTGCGGGGTTATCGCCGGAAAAGTCCACGCTGTTCATGCAGTCCCACGTGCCCGCCCACGCGGAACTTGGCTGGGTGCTGAACTGCTACACCTATTTCGGCGAACTCGGCCGCATGACCCAGTTCAAGGACAAGTCCGCCAAGCATGAGGACAATATCAACGCCGGTCTGTTCACCTATCCCGTGCTGATGGCGGCGGACATTCTGCTCTATCAGACCAACCTCGTGCCCATCGGTGCCGACCAGAAGCAGCATCTGGAAATCTGCAGGGACATTGCCCAGCGCTTCAACAACCTGTACGGGGACGTGTTCACCATTCCCGAGCCGTACATTCCCAAGGTGGGGGCGAGGATCATGTCGCTTCAGGAGCCTACGGTGAAGATGTCCAAGTCTGACGAGAACGAAAACGCCTACATCTCCCTGCTGGACCCGGCGGACGTGGTCGTGCGCAAGATCAAGCGCGCGGTTACGGACTCGGACGGCCGCATCGCGTACGATCCGGAAAACAAGCCCGGTGTTTCCAACCTGCTTTCGATTTACTGCGCCTGCGCCAATGTTTCCATGGAGAACGCCCTCGCGCAGTTCGAAGGCAAGGGCTACGGCGATTTGAAGTCCGCCTGCGCGGATGCGGTGGTTTCGGTGCTGCAGCCGCTGCAGGAAAGGTACAACGCCTTCATGGCGGACAAGGCGTATCTGAACCAGGTGATGGAGCAGGGCGCCGAAAGGGCGGCAAAAACGGCTTACCGCACGCTGAACAAGGTTTATAAAAAAGTCGGCTTCGCGCCGAAGAAGTTCTAAACATAATCAAAGCGCCCCGTTATGCGGGCGCTTTCTGGTTTTTGGGCAAGCTGAACCAGGGCGAAAACACCGGTTTCACCGATTGCCGTTTCTTGGAAAGAAGGTGCGCTTTGCTGTATAATCAAAACATGGAAAACGAAGAAGTCAAACGCCCGTTTTCGGATCTGCCCGCCTTGGCGCTGATCGCTTCCATGATCTGCGCTCTGCTTGGTATTGTCATCGCCGTGTTCGCGCTAACGAAGCCCTCGGCAAAGCTGCCGCAGCCTGCCGAAGTACTTCCGGCGGAGGAAATGCCTTTTGAGCATACAGAAATCCAGAGTCAGGCGGGTTCCAACGTGAAAAAGCCTCTGCCTGCGCCTGCGGACGAGGCGCCGGAACCGGATTATTACTCCTTCGTGTGGCTGACGGACACGCAGTATTACATGTCCGACTATCCGCACATCTGTTTTGAGATGACCCGCTGGATTGCGAACAGCGTCAAACCTTTGAACATTCAATACGTGTTCATGACCGGCGATCTGGTGGATAAGAAGACGGCTGAACAGTGGAGCAGGGCACAGGAAGCGATGAAGGCTTTGGATGAGTCCGTTCCCTGGTTCTGCATCGCCGGCAATCACGACGTGGGAACCAGTTCCCCCGATTACAGCGACTATGTGAAATACTTCGGCGAGGACCACTTTAAAAATATGGGTACCGATTCTGCCTTCTATCAAAAAGGCGTGGGCAGGTACGACCTGTTTTCCTTTGAAGGCAGGGACTATCTGTTTTTAGGCCTTGGCTTCAAGGCGGCGGATGACGAGGGAATCCGCTGGATGAAGTCCGTGCTGAAACAGTACCCTGACCGCTGCGCGATACTGATGTTTCACGAGTACATCGCCACGGACGGAACGCTGCTGCCCGCCGGCAAAAAGATTCGCGATGAGGTCGTGGCGAAGCACTTAAATGTCAAACTGGTGCTGTGCGGCCACAGGTACGCTTCCCGGGCAATACTTGATGAGTTCGACGACGACAAGGACGGCAAACCCGACCGCAAGGTCTATCAGATTATGGGGAACTATCAGGCCATCGGCAACGGCGGGCAGGGGTATTTGCGCATTCTGAAGGTTTTTGACAACCGCATCGAGATGATTGCGTACTCGCCATATCTGGAGGATTTCAACTGGACCGACGAGTGGGAGGAACCCCAGCCGGAAAGCTTCTCCATCGACACAACGGGCTGGTGAACCGATGTGCAACCGAAGGTTGACAAAGTTCAACCCATGATTTGTGGAACGCAACCGGCAAAACTGCTTTGATGGACTCACAACAAATCAGGAGGATATTCAAAGTGCAGATAGGTGAGCGCATTCAAAAGTATCGCAAAGAGGCGGGAATGTCTCAGGAGCAGCTGGGCGAAAAGCTAGGCGTTTCCCGTCAGGCGGTATCCAAGTGGGAAACGGGTGAGTCCTTGCCGGAGCTGGACAAAATCATCCAGATGGCGGAACTGTTCGGCGTGACAACGGACGAGCTTCTGCGCAAAACAGCTTCAACCGAAAAGGTCGAAACCGAAAGCCGGGAGCGGCAGAACAGAGCCGTAGGACCGAAACAGGCGTTTCAGGACGCTGACGGCTTCGGGAACGGGCCGTTGGCACCTCTGTTCCGCTTCGCGAAGCGTAAGGGGTATCTTGCCGGTTACTACTACATGGGCATCGGCGCGCTGATGGGCGTCATCCTGCTCGGGTTCTGGTTCGCTGCAAACAGCATGATGGGCGGCTTCTTTTCCTTTGGCAGCAACTTTGGCATGCCCTTCGGGAACGCGCTTTCTTCGCCGCTGAAGATCTTTGTCGTCGTCGGCATGGTCATTGCCGCGTGCGTGTTCATTTTCGGCGCGGTGATCGCGATCAAACTGAAGAAGTATAAAAAGTAATGCCATTGCCGTCTGCTGTTTCGGCAAAGGATAATGGACGTAAGGGGAGACGTATGGACATCGAAAAAGTCACCTTAGATGATGTAGCAGAACTGCTTTCTATTTATGAGCCATATGTCACAAACACTGCCATCACGTTTGAGTACGACGTGCCGGCACTGGAGGAGTTTCAAGAAAGAATCGCAAAGATATCTTCAAAGTACCCTTATATCAAGGCTGTGGAGCAGGGAGAGATTCTCGGATACGCCTATGCGCACGCATTCAGGGAGCGCAGGGCGTATGACTGGTCCGTGGAAACGACGATCTATGTCAAACAGGGAAGCCACAGGCGGGGAATCGGAACGTCTCTATATCGCGAGCTGGAGCAAAGGCTTAAAAGGATGGGCATTCTGAACATGAACGCCTGCATCGCCGTTGTGGCGAAGGAGGACGAACATCTGACCGGTGCGAGCTGCCGCTTCCACGAGAGCATGGGGTTTACACCGGCGGGGAGGTTTCACAACGCCGGATATAAGTTTCAAAAATGGTACGACATTGTGTGGATGGAAAAGCTGCTCGGTGAGCATAGCGCTTTTCCGCAGGATGTGAAGTTTGGAGTCTGACTGCCGTTCGGCATCAAAGCCCCAAAAGCCGGAGAGTTTATACGCAGCCATCATTGCGGGTATCCGCCGAAATAATACCAAGAAAAAGAAGAACGCCCCCCTCGGGGGCGCTCTTTTTTGTGTGTTTGGCTAGGGAAGGTACTTCAACACGGCGGTCTGCTTTTTCGTGTGCTCATCCAGCACCAGCGAGTTGCCTTCGTACTCGACCACGTCGCCGCAAAGCCTGGTAAAGTCTGAAAGCTCACCGATGTTCGAAAACCCGAAGGATTCGGAACGGTAGTGCATGGGGATGACCACCCGGGGGTTGAGCTGCTCCATAAGCGCAACAGCTTCCGCCGGACCGATGGTGTAAAACCCGCCCACGGGGATGAGGCAGGCGTCCAGCTTCCCAATTTTTGCGAGCTGTTCTTCATCCAAAGGGCAGCCGATGTCCCCCAAATGGGCGACGCGAAGGCCTTCCGCCGAAAGAATGTGGATGAGGTTCATGCCTCGTTTCGTGCCGCCGACGTCGTCGTGGGCGCAGGAGATCGTTTCGATGGAGAAGGGACAGGGCGCGTCGCTTCGCTCCAGCGTAACGGCGTCCACATAGCCGTGGTCGCCGTGATCATGGGAACAAAGCACCTTGTTGGCGGTAACGCGCAATGGCGAAAGCCCGGGGACGTAACCGTCCGCGTAAGGGTCCAGAACGATTGCGTAGCCCGCCGACTCGATTTTGAAGCAGGCGTGGCCCAGCCATGTGATAATCATGCGCATGCAGCTCCTTTATGGCTCGTTTTTAGCGAAGGTTTTTAGAAGGCTGGCAAGTTTATGCAGCGGAAGGCCGACAACGTTGAAATAGCACCCCGAAATGCCGGAGATATACACCGCGCACCGTCCCTGAATGCCGTAGGCGCCGGCCTTGTCCATCGGTTCGCCGGTGGAAACGTATTCTGCAATTTCTGCGTCCGTCATGGGGGCGAAGGTGACTTCGGTGCGCTCGTAATCGACGGCGCACTTGCCGTTTTCGCTGTTCAGCACGCAAAGCCCCGTTAAAACGGTGTGGGTGCGCCCCGAAAGCTGGCGGAGCATCTCGATGGCGTGCTGTTCGTTTTCGGGTTTTCCCAGGATTTCGCCGTCCAATACCACGATGGTGTCCGCCCCGACGACGATGGATGGTTCTTTCAGAAGGGGCAACGCGGCGAAAGCCTTGGTGCGGGCGAGCTCGTTGACCATGTCTTCCGGCGCGCAGGGGGGAATGTGCTCGTCCACCCCGCTGACGACGCAGGTGAAAGGCAGCCCCAGCAAAGAGATCAGTTCACGCCTTCTTGGGGATGCGGACGCGAGAACAAGAGGGAAGATGAGATCTATCATTCTAATGGCTTCTCCTGAAACATAGAATATCACAACTGGATTTACAATAACATAAATAAAGGTAAAGGCACAAAAGATTGCGCACGCGAAAGCCCATTTCAGCGGCAGATTTGGAGTATGCGCCTAAAACGCATGCAAAAAATGAAGTACAAAACCAAATGGGCGTATAAATTCGCGTCTGGTGAGCATAATTCACTCATGACTGCGAAGGAGGAAATAAATGGCTCTCATTACAACTAGCGTCGCAATCGATCCCGGTACAGAATACACGAGGATCTACAGGGCTGGCAAGGGCCTTGTGCTCTCCGAGCCGTCCGTCTGCGCGGTTTCCCTTCGGGAAAGCAGCGAAGTCTGCTACGGAACCGCGGCTTTGGAGCTTTTGGGCAGGGCGCCGGGGAAAATGACCGCGTTTCATCCCATCAGCGACGGCGTGATTTCCGAAGTGAAGCTCACAGCGGATATGATCGCCGACTTTGTGGACCGCGCCATGGGCAAAAGCTTCATCAGAAGGATGCAGGCGGTGGTCTGCGTTCCGGTGAACGCCACCGAGCTGGAGTCCTCCGCCATGGAGGAGGCCGTGCGAAACGCCGGTGCCTTTAAGGTCACGCTCATCGAAAAGCCGCTGGCTGCGGCAATTGGCGCAGGGCTGCCCGTGAACCAGTGCAGGGGCTCCATGATATGCGACATCGGCGCCGGTACCGCGGATGTGGCGATCCTTTCCTGCGGGGGCGTGGTCACATCCCGTTCGGTGAACACGGCCGGCAAGGCGATGGACCAGAGCCTCATCCGCCTTCTGAGAGAGACCAGGGGCATCGTCATCGGCGAAAGGACCGCTGAACGGCTGAAGTGCGAACTCGCCTGCGCCGGCGAACCGTCCGACAAGGTGGTCACGGTGCGGGGGAGGAGCATGTCCACAGGTTTGCCAACGTCCTGCGAGGTCAGTTCACAGGAAGTATGCCTTGCGATACGGCCGATGATTCAAAGCATCCTGATGGCCATCAACGAAACCCTTTCAGACACGCCGCCCGAACTCGCCGGCGATTTACTCGACAGCGGCATCACTCTTGCAGGCGGCGTGGCGCGGATGCAGGGGCTTGCCGAATGCGTTTCGGAGGTGACGGGCCTTTCCGTCACCGTGGCGGACGACCCGGAGCTTTGCGCCGTGCTCGGCGCGGGCAGGTCCTTCGAGCGTTCGGACGCACGAATCAGCCTTCCCTCTTTGCCGGCGCTGCCTGTTCGGGCTTCGGCAGACATTTAAAGCAAAAAAAGCAATATGCGCGCATCAATCGGGCTGCCGGCTGTTGAGAAGACTCCGGCGGCCCGTGCCGTGTTTTGCACGGGAACGGGCCCGGAAGAATTTGGAAGCGCTTCTGCCGCAAATGCCGCAAGGCAGGTTTTGCGATGTTTAGGGAATTATGGTATAATCGAAACCAGTATGAACATATTGGCAAAATTCAGGTAACGGGGGGAATGATCCCGTGCATTTTATTAAAAATCACCCGGTGCTGACCGCCGTTGTGGTGGCTGTCACACTGCTTCTGATACTGATTGTCACAGCCCTGACCGGCGGCACAACCCCTGTGGAGGATGCTGTGGGAACGGTCACCGCCACCGTGGAGGGCGGAGCCTCCGCCGTCACCGGCGGCATCGGCGACTGGTTTTTGAGCCTCATCGGCAGGTCTAGGCTCCAGCAGGAAAACGCCGAGCTGAAAGAGCGCATCGCCCAGCTGGAAGGGCAGCTTGCCTTAAACGGCGACCTTGAAAACGAAAACAAGCGCCTGCGCGAAATTGTGAACTACTATGGCGACCACCCGGAATACGAACTGCTTACCGCCCGGGTCATCGCAAGGAGTTCCAGCTTCTGGTTTGACACGTTCCTCATCAACGCGGGCAGAAACCAGGGCATCAAGAAGGACATGGTGGTCCTTTCCCCGCAGGGCCTGGTGGGGCGCGTGATTGACGTGGGCAGCACCTGGGCGAAGGTGATTTCCATCATCGACCCCAACAGCGCCGTCAGCGCCATGATCGAGCGCACTAGAGACGTGGGCATCGTGCGCGGCACGTCGGACGTGGAAACCGAAGGCCCCCGCTGCGGCATGTACCACCTTCCTTACGACAATGACCTCGTTCCCGGCGATACTGTGCTGACCAGCGGTCTTGGCGGCGTGTTCCCCAAGGGCATCGTCATCGGCAAGGTGGTGGAGGTCAGCCGTTCCTCCACGGGCACCGAGCGCATCGCGCTGATTCAGTCCGAAGTGGACTTTTCCCAGATTGAAGAGGTCATGGTGCTGTTGAACACCATCGACGCCGTCGAGGTTGACTGATGAAACGCACCATCAGTTGGATTTTGCTTGTTATAGCCAGCGTGGTGCTGGAAACGGTCATCATTGCGCGGTATGTGCCCGTTCTGTTCCGACCGGACCTGATCGTCGCCGCCATGACCGTCATCGCGCTGGTGTATCCCGGTCCTTCCGCCGGATTCTACGGCGCGATTGCCGGATTGTGCATCGACGTGATTCTTTCCCCCGCTGTGGGAGCAACTGCGCTTTCTTACTTTTTAACGGCGCAGCTTCTCGGCTTCTTTGCCGGCAAGTACTACGCCAAGAACTGGCTGTTCTGCGCCGCCGCCGCGTTCGGCGCGCGCGTGGTGAAAGAAATACTGCTGGTTCTGATCGTCACACCCTTTGGAATCAAAACCGCGCTGTTCTCGGCTGTGACGCCTTTGCTGGTGTCCGCCGCTTTGACCGCAATTCTCTGCGCGCCGGTCTATTTCCTGAAGAGGCGTTCGTCCAACGTTAAGATGCGCCGGGCGCGCTACGAATGACGATTCCGCTCAGGGCCATTTAGGAGAACTCATGGAGAAAATCAATAAAAGGCTTGTGGCTTTCGGCCTGGTGGTCGCCACGCTGTTCATCCTGCTGGTGGTTCAGCTGGGCAGCCTTACCCTTGTGCCCAACGAGGCGGACGCCACATCCGGCGGACGCTCCATCCGAAAAATCGTGCTCAAGGGCGAAAGGGGCAAGATTCTGGACCGGAACGGTCAGGTGCTCGCCTACAACAAAAAGAGCTACAACATTCAGTTCCTTCGAAACACCGAAAACCGGACGGAAACCGGCCGTGCGCTGGACACCCACATCCTATGGGAGACCATCCGCATCATCGAAGCCTTCGGCGGCACCACCATCGACACGTTCAACATCTACAGAAGAGAACCGGGTCAGACGGACGAAAACGGCAACCCCCTGCCGGAATATTACTTCTACTGGGGGCCGGGTCTTTCTGAAGAAGCGCAAGCCAAGCGCGAGGAAAACTGGCGCACCAACATGAACGTGGGAACCAAGCGTTCCGTGGAGGAGATTTACAACTATCTTCGCAGGGTTTACCAGATTCCGGAAGAAATGCCCTATGAGGATGCCAGAAAGCTTCTTTCCATCTGGCAGGAGATTCAGCTCCTCACCTGGCGGTCCTACATTCCCGTCACCATCGCGTATAACGTTTCCGCCGAGACCGTGGCGGCCATCGAAACCCGGTCGGACGAGCTTGCCGGCATGTCCGCTTCCGAAAGCGTGGTGCGCATGTACCCCAAAAGTACCACCGCCGCCCACACCATCGGCTACATGGGCAAAATGCAGTCCGACACGCAGATCGAAGCCCTGACAAAGCTTGGATACAGCACCACCGACCTCATCGGCATTTCCGGCGTGGAAGCCACCATGGAGGAATACCTCACCGGCAACACCACCGAGCATCAGGGCAGCCAGCGGGTGGAGGTGGACAGCAGCGGCAAAATCATCCGCGTGCTGGACGTGACCACCCCCAGTGACGGAGACGATGTGGTCCTCACCCTCGACTTGGAGCTGCAGCAGGTTGCAGAAACCGCGCTGGAGAAGAACATCGCCGAAATCCGCCGCGACCAGGAAACCCACCTTGCGGCGAATCTGGAGTCCTACCAGAAGATGGCGCCGGGTGGGGACGTGAACAACATCGACCTTTGCGATTCCGGCTCCGCTGTGGTCATCGACTGCAAAACCGGCGAGCTTCTGGCTCTGGTCAACAGCCCGTCCTATGATTTGAACCTGTTCACCGGCGGTATTTCCGCAACGGACTATCAGGCGCTGCTGGACGATGAGCGCAACCCCCTGTTCAACAAGGCGGTCGCGTCCAAGATGGCGCCCGGCTCGGTGTTTAAGATGGCCATTGCCCTGGCCGCTTTGGAAGAGGGCGCAGTCCGGCTGGACGAGATCATCAACGACGAAGGCTATTACACCACCACCGCAGAAGGCGGCAGCAAGGTGGGCGCGCCCAAGTGCTGGGTGTACCCCAACATCAGCAAGCATCAGGATCAGGACGTCATCAAGGCGCTGAAGGACTCCTGCAACTACTACTTCTTTGAATGCGCCAACCGTCTAGGAATCGACAGGATCAACGACTGGTGCAGCAGGCTGGGGCTGAACAGGAAGACCGGCATCGAGGTCAACGGCGAAGCCACCGGCCAGATCGGCGGCCAGAAGGTGCTGTTTGACAGCGAAGGACCCATCAGCGGCGTGGCGTATCTGGTGTATCGCAACATCGTTTCCATGCTCACCGGCTACCTCGAGCGGCTGGAAAGAACGGTGGATAAGGCAACCATCGAATCCTGCGCGGAAAAGCTGGTGCGCCTTGTGAATGAAAACACCCAGATTGGTTCGGATATCCGCCGCATCATGCGCGAGGAACTGGGCATTGCCGAAGCGGTTTCTTCCAGCAACGGCTGGAGCAGTGAGATTTCCAGCGCCCTTTCTGAGCTTCGCTGGAACCCGATGCAGACTGTCCGTACCGGCATGGGCCAGGCGGTGGTGTCTGTGACGCCTGTCGAAATCGCCCGTTACGTCGCCTCGCTGGTGAACGGCGGGAACGTGCTGGAGCTTTCCGTCATCAAGAGCATCATCGACGCTTCCGGCGCCACCGTGAAAGAGTTCGAACCCAACGTGCTGTGGAATCTGAACGCCAAACAAGAAAACCTGGATGCCATCAAGGAAGGCATGCGCGAGGTGGTTTCTTTGGAAGACGGCGGTACAGCTTCCAAGTATTTTGCCGATTATAAATACAGGGACCAGATCGGCGGCAAGACCGGTTCCGCCCAGATTTCCGCCAGCGACAAGAACATCGACCTGCAAAACACCGCGTGGTTCGTGGCATTCGCTCCCTATGACGATCCCGAAATCGTCGTGGTGGTCAGCATTCCCAACGGCTGGGCGGGCGCCAGGGCGTACATCACCATTCAGGAGGTCGTCCAGTTTTATTTGGACAGGAAGACCGCTTCCGCCAGCGAAAACTTGACCGGCACCAACGAACTGCTGCCATAACACCATCGGAGGGGAATATGAGGGACATTGTCGCCTTTAAGGGCAAACAGAGCAGCCTGGAAATCGAAATCGCCAGCGACGCCGACTTTTCGGACGCGTTGAAAGCCATATCCGAACGCCTGGAAGCTAAGCGCAGCTTTTTCGCAGGGTCCGCTTGCGTGAACATTGTGGGGGGCTCTTTGGACGAAGAACAGCAAAAAGAACTCGCCACCATGCTCAAACGGGATTTCGGTATGCTCACCGTGGACTTTGAGAGCGCGAAGCGGTCAAAAAGCAGGCTGTCCCGCACTTCCCGGATTCAAAAAGAAGAAACCCATCCCGTTTCTGAACTGAAAAGCGACGTTCTTTCCAAAAAAGTCGGCGCTGCGGTGTTCGTGCGCGAAACCGTGCGCAACGGCCAGCGCATCGACTTCGACGGGGACATTGTAGTCTGCGGTGACGTGAACTTCGGCGCCGAACTGGTGGCAACGGGGAACATCGCCGTCATGGGCGCATTAAGGGGCAAAGCCCACGCTGGCTCCTTGGGAGACGAGACCGCCGTCGTCACGGCGTACCGGCTGGCGCCCCAGCAGCTTCGCATCGGCGGCATCATCGCCATCGCCCCTTCGAACGCCCAGCAGGTCAGCTATCCGGAAATCGCGCGCGTGGTCGGGGACACCATCGTTATCGCCCCGGCGAGCCGTGTTATCAAATAAGGATTCCATACACAAAGGATAAGGAGAGACTCCATGGGTGAAGCTATCGTCATAACGTCGGGAAAGGGCGGCGTCGGCAAAACCACCACCACCGCCAATCTCGGCACCGGTCTTGCCATGCGGGGCCATAAGGTCGTCCTGGTGGACGCGGACATCGGCCTTCGCAATCTGGACGTGGTGATCGGACTGGAAAACCGCATCGTCTACGACATTGTGGATGTTGTTGAGGGCAACTGCAAGCTCAAAAACGCCCTGATTAAGGACAAGCGGACGGAGGGCCTTTACCTTCTGCCCGCCGCCCAGACGAGGGACAAGACCGCCGTCAGCAACGAGCAGATGACCAAGCTTATCAGCGAACTCAAGGAAGAGTTCGAATATGTGCTGATCGACTGCCCGGCGGGCATCGAACACGGCTTTAAGAACGCCATCGTCGCCGCGGACAAGGCCATCGTCGTCACCGTGCCGGAAGTTTCCGCGGTGCGGGACGCAGACCGCATCATCGGATTGCTTCTTGCCAACGAGGTCAGCTACGTCAAGCTGATCATCAACCGCCTGCGCAAGGACATGATCGACGCCGGCAACATGCTGGACATTGACGACACGCTGGAGATTCTCTCCGTGGACCTTTTGGGCATCGTTCCCGAAGATTCGGACATTATCCGCTCCTCCAACATCGGCGAACCGGTGGTCATCAAGGCCGAGTCGCTGGCGGGAATCGCCTATCGGAACATCGTTGCCAGAATCCTGGGCGAGGATGTTCCGCTGATGGAACTGAAAAAGGAGCCTGCGGGATTTTTCTCCTCACTAAAGAAGCTTTTCGGCAGAAAGTAGGTGGCGGTGCATGGGATCTTGGGCGAATTTCATTCAGAAACTTACGGGAAAAAACCAATCCAAGGATATAGCCAAGGAAAGGCTTAAACTGGTACTGTTTCACGACAGGTCGGAGATTCCGCCCGCCCTGGTGGATGTGATTAAGGACGAAATCATCGCAGTTTTGGATAAATACTTGGAAATCGACCGGGAGAAGATGGACGTTGAGCTGACCAGGCTGGACGATGAGGCGCGCGTTTCCGCCTCTGCCCTGGTGGCCAACATTCCTGTCAAGGGAATCAAGAAGCCGCAGTAAAGGGTATACAGCGAATATGTATGCGCATCATGCATGATTCGCTGTATTTTTTTGCAAAAGTACTTGCTATTCATGAATAGACCTTGTATAATGATGCATAAAGAGAACCAGAAGCCGATTTTTTATACACGGAGGTTTATCATGAAAAAGGCAAGGATCATCGCTTTGGCGCTTATCATCGCAATGGCAGTGATGGCATTTACCGGCTGCGGCCAGAAACAGTCCGCTCTTGAGCGCATCAAGGAATCCGGCGAGCTGGTGATGCTCACCAACGCAGCGTTTGCGCCCTTTGAGTATCTGGGGAGCGACAACGAAGTCGCCGGTGTGGATGTGGAGATTGCAAAGGCCATCGCAGAGGAACTCGGCGTGACTTTGAAGATTGTGGACATGGACTTTGACGGCATCATCACCTCGATCCAGTCCGGCAAGGGCGACATTGGCGCTTCCGGCATCACCGCCAACGACGAGCGCAGGAAGTCGGTGGATTTCTCCATCAACTATGTGGACGCCGCCCAGTACATCATCGTAAAGTCGGATAATACGGCCATCAACGGACCCGACGACCTCGCCGGCAAGAACGTGGGCGCCCAGACCGGCACCACCGGTGAAGTCTTCCTGTCTGACGAGACCGAAGCCGTGGTGTACCGCTTCAAGACCGCGGCGGACGCCGCCATGGAGCTTTCCAACGGCAAGCTGGACGCCGTGGTGGTGGACGAACTGCCCGCCCAGCAGATCGTGGCAACCTATTCCGGACTGAAGATCATTGAAACCCCGCTGACGGAAGAGCAGTACGCCATCGCCATCGCCAAGGGCAACGAAGACCTGAAGGAAGTGGTGGATAAGGTGATTTCCGAGCTGCTCGCTTCCGGCAAGATCGACCAGTGGATTCAGGAGCACAAGGTCGCCAGCGGTTCCTGATTACGGAATAGGCTGATGTGAAAGACCGAACGGGTTTTTCACAGCGGGATGGACGAAACTAAACACGCAATCTGTTCAAAAGGCAGACCTGAGGGATGAGCACTCATCCCTCAGGCTGTGTAATCCAATCGGAAAAGCAGCAACGACTTGATCGAGCGCGGAAAGGAAGGCCATGTGGGATAACTTCGGCCAGCAGTTATACGACAATATCATTCTAAACGGCAGGTGGAAGCTCTACCTCGAAGGTTTGGGCACCACCCTTATCGTGACCCTTGGGGCGGCGATTCTGGGCATCATCATCGGCAGCCTGGTGGCGATCTGCAAGGTATACGCCAAGGACAACAAAAAGCTCTTCATTCTGGATAAGCTTTGCAACGTTTACCTTACCGTGTTTCGCGGCACGCCTGTGATGGTTCAGCTTTTGATCTTCTCCTGGGTGATTTTCGCGGCAGTACCCATCGACAAGCTCACCTGGGTGGGTACGCTGGCGTTCGGCGTGAACTCCGGCGCCTATGTGGCGGAAATCGTACGCGCCGGCATTCAGGCGGTGAACCCGGGCCAGACGGAAGCGGGCAGAAGCCTGGGCCTGACCAAGAACATGACCATGCGGCTGATCATCATGCCCCAGGCGGTGAAAAACATTCTGCCGGCGCTGGCGAACGAGGCTATCACCCTGCTCAAGGAAACGGCAATCCTGGGCTATATCGCCGTGGGGGACATTACCTACATGGCGGCATGGATCCGTTCCCGCACCTACAGCCCCGTGCCGCTGTTTGTGACGGCGCTGGTGTATCTTGGAATCGTCATGCTGATGACCCGCGGTATGCGCAAGCTCGAAAGGAGACTGGCCAGAAGTGAACGATAATCTGATCGAAGTCATCGACCTTACCAAAAAGTTCGGCGACCTCGCCGCGGTGGACAATGTGTCCACCAGCATCAAAAAAGGGGAGATCGTGGTCGTCATCGGGCCTTCGGGATCGGGCAAGTCCACCTTTTTGCGCTGTTTGAACCTGCTGGAGGTTCCCACTTCCGGCCACGTCATCTTTGAAGGAACGGACATTACCGATAAATCCGTGGACATCAACATCCACCGCCAGAAGATGGGCATGGTGTTCCAGCAGTTCAATCTGTTCCCGCACCTGACGGTGATGCAAAACATCACTTTAGCGCCCACGAAGCTGCGCGGCCTGAGCGAGGCGGACGCGAAGAAGGAAGCCCTGGCGCTTCTGGAGCGCGTGGGCCTTGCCGACAGAGCAAACGCCTACCCCCGGCAGCTGTCCGGCGGTCAGCAGCAGCGCATCGCCATCGTGCGCGCCCTTGCCATGCAGCCGGAAGTGATGCTCTTTGACGAGCCGACTTCCGCCCTGGATCCCGAAATGGTGGGCGAAGTGCTGGACGTGATGAAGGACCTTGCCAAGTCCGGCATGACCATGGTGGTGGTCACCCACGAGATGGGCTTTGCCAAGGAAGTGGGCTCCAGGTTGATTTTCATGGACGAGGGCAAGATTCTGGAAGAGGGTAAACCGGCAGAGGTTTTTGCCAATCCGGTGAACGAGCGCACCGCTGCTTTCCTTTCCAAGGTGCTTTAGCGAAATGCAATCACAAAGAGCCGTTTTTGAGACGGCTCTTTTTCTTTTCGGGTTGCATATAAAATACCCGATACTTGTCATCACGCGCGTTTCGTTTTACACTGGAGCCAATCCGTCACGGTGTCATCAAAGATTGCTCACCAGAAAAGAGGTTTTTCCATGCCCTTCACCATCGTCCGGCAGGACATTACCAAAATGCAAGTGGATGCCATCGTCAACACGGCGAACACCGCGCTGCAAATGGGCGGCGGTGTCTGCGGCGCGATTTTTCGCGCGGCGGGGGCGGAACAGCTTCAGGCCGCGTGTGACAAACTCGCTCCCATTGAAACGGGGCAAGCCGTGATAACCCCAGGGTTCGCTTTGCCGGCGAAGTACGTCATCCATGCGGCAGGCCCCGTTTACAGGGCGTGGTGCAAGGCGGAATGCGAGCG
>JBMNTW010000015.1:0-15002 GCA_050945935.1 Christensenellales bacterium | reverse complement strand
GCTCCTCGTGGCAGAACACCTTGATGACCTTCTGGCCGTTGATCATTTCCTCCACATAGCCGTTCAGGTTCGCAATGGCCTTCTGCTGCTTCACAAAATGCCTGCTGCTCATGCCCGTGATGCGCCGTATCACAATAGAAGCAACCAGCGCGAACGCCATCACGAAAAGGGCGAGCCAGAAGCTGAGGTACAGCATCGCCGAGAACACCGCCACGATGGTGAGCAGCGAGGAAAACACCTGCGGAATACCCTGGGCGAGCATCTGGCGCAGGGTGTCGGTGTCGTTGGTGTAGTAGCTCATCACGTCGCCGTGGTTGTGGGTGTCGAAGTACTTGACGGGAAGCGTCTGCATATGGGCAAACATGTCGTCCCTGATTTTCTTCATGACGCCCTCGGCGATGACCATCATCGTGCGGTTGTACATCCACGTCGCCAGCACGCCGCAGAGGTACACCCCCGCCATGATGAAGATGATGCGAAGAAGGTTGGAGTAATCCGGCACGCTCATCAGCAGAAGGGGCGCGATGTAATCGTCGATCAGCGTCTGCAGAAACAGCGAAGCCACGACGCCCACGGTGGAGCTGATTAGAATGCTGAACAGCACCAGCGGGAACTTGAACTTGTAAATCTTTAAGTAGGACAGAAGCCGCATCACCGTATGCTTCTTGACCCTGCCCTTCTTTTTGCCCGGGCCGTGCGGCATGTTCATACCTTTTTTCTCATTCATCGCCCAGCCCTCCCCTCGTTTGGGACTCGTAAACCTCTTTGTAAATCCCGCTCGTTTGGAGCAGTTCCTCGTGGGTGCCCACGGCGCTCACTTTTCCGTCATCCAGCACGATGATCTTGTCCGCATCCATCACGGAGGCGACCCTCTGGGCGATGATCAGCTTGGTGGTGTCGGCTATGCGCTCCTTCAGCGCTCTTCGAATCTGGGCGTCGGTCCGTGTGTCCACCGCGCTGGTGGAGTCGTCCAGTATGATGACTTTGGGCTTTTTCAAAAGCGCCCTGGCGATGCACAGCCTTTGCTTCTGACCGCCGGAAAGGTTGGTGCCGCCCTGCTCCACATAGGTATCGTAACCGTCCGGGAAGCCTTTGATGAAGGAATCCGCCGCGGCGAGCCTGCAGGCTTCCTCCAGCTCCTCATCGGTGGCGTGTTCGTTGCCCCAGCGCAGGTTTTCCTTGATGGTGCCGGAAAACAGCACGTTCTTCTGCAGCACCATAGCCACCTGCTCGCGAAGAGCGTCCAGATCATAGTCCCGAACGTCCACGCCGCCCACCTGCACGCTGCCGTTGGTAACGTCGTACAGCCTAGGAATCAGCTGCACAAAGCTGGACTTGGAGGAACCCGTTCCGCCGATGATGCCCACGGTTTCGCCGGAGCGGATGTCGATGTTCACGTTGGAAAGGCAGAGCTTTTCCGCGTCTTTGGAATAGCCGAAGTCCACGTCCGCAAAGCGGATGGAGCCGTCCCTGACCTCTTTGACGGGGTTTTCCTTGTTGTGCAGGTCGCTTTTCTCGTTCAGAAGCTCCACAATGCGCTCTGACGACGCGCGGGAGATGATCACCATCACCAGCACAATCGAAAGCATCATCAGGCTGACGAGGATTTGGGTAGCGTAGGCGAACATGCTCGTAAGCTGGCCGGTGCTCATGCCGATTTCGGGATTTCCGCCGCTGGCGACGATGAGCCTTGCGCCGAACCACGAAATCAGCAGCATGCAGACATACATGCTCGCCTGCATGGTGGGCGCGTTGAAGGCCACCAGCTTGTGGGCTTTGGAGAAGTTCTCAAAAATTTTTCTGGAGATTTTTTCGAACTTGCTTGTTTCATAGTCCTCGCGCACGAAGGTCTTGACCACGCGGATGCCGTGCAGGTTTTCGCTCACGTCGTTGTTCAGCGTATCGTAGGTTTTGAACACGCTTTCCATCAGGGGGTGGACCTTGCGGATAATCAGCACCAGCACCGTTGCCAGCACGGGCGCAATACCCAGGAAAATCAGCGCGAGGCTCGCGTTGATTTTGAAGGACGCCACCATCGCGCAAATCAGCATCAGCGGCGCGCGCACAGCGGTGCGAATCAGCATCTGGAACGCCATCTGGACGTTTGCCGTGTCTGTGGTGATGCGGGTGATGATGCTGGAGGTGGAAAGCTTGTCGATGTTTGAGAAGGACAGGCTCTGCACGTTGTAGAACATGTCTTTCCTTAGGTTCTTCGCAAATCCGGCAGAGGCAGTCGCCGCGGTGGACCCCGCCATTGCCCCCAGAATCAGGGACGCCACCGCCGCCAGCACCAGAATGCCGCCGGTTTTTAAGATGTAGCCCATGTCGCCGGCGTCAATGCCGAAGTCGATGATGTTTGCCATGAAAAACGGGATCATGATTTCAAGAATCACCTCTCCCGCCACCAGGATTGGCGTCCAAATCGCGGGCTTTTTGTATTCCCGCAGGCTTCGCAGCAGTGTTTTCAGCATTCATGCCTCCGTCAAATCTATCACAAATTTAGGACCACTCAAAAACAAGAGCCTTTCGGCTCTGCTTAATCCGTGGTCTTGCTTGTCAGGTTCGTATATACCCTGCCCAGCAGGGCGGAAAGACAATCGATTTCTTTCTCGGTCATTCCAAAAAGCATCCTGTTGGTAATACCGTCCAGCGTTCCCATCAGCTCTTTCCAGACGGTTTCGCCTTTTTCCGTCAGATGGATAATGCGCTTCCGCTTATCCGTGGAATCGGTTTCGACTGCGACCATATCCTTGGCGCACAGCCTTTTAATCACGCCGATGAGCGTCGAGTGCCGCACGCAGAACTTATCCTCCAGATCCTTTTGCGCGCAGCTCCCCTTATGCTCGGCAAGATAGCCGATGGCCCGCATCTGCGCCAGCGTGAGGTCGTGCTTCACCAGAACGGCGTTCGCCGTGGACTTCACCGCCTCGTCGATCAGCTTGATGCGGAAGGCTATTTCGTTTCGATCTTTTGCGGCCAAATCCTCGCCCCTTTTTTGTAGCATGCTACACATTATATGCCTCGTCATATTTCGTGTCAATACCGCAATTAGCTATAACGAACGTGAGATTTCCATCAAAAACCGCATGAGAAAATCCCCCCATCCAACGATGAGGGGCGCTGAACTGCTTCTATAATCCGTAAGACCGTATCAGCGCGATGGTCGCGCCGTCCATCAGCTTTTTGCCCATCAGTTCCCTGGCGCGAAGGGACTTTGCCTTGCCTTCGTCGCGCAGTTTTTCGAGCTCCGCTTCCGTCCGTTTTTGGGTTTC
The DNA here is from genome assembly GCA_050945935.1 of Christensenellales bacterium. Classification (GTDB taxonomy): domain Bacteria; phylum Bacillota; class Clostridia; order Christensenellales; family CALWSW01; genus CALNBC01. Next base: position 11,730 of record JBMNTW010000015.1, on the reverse strand, counting down.
GCACAGGTCGGAAAACATCCTCTCAAACCGCGCCTGCCTGTCGTCCTCCAAAATAACGGTGGCGATGGCAAGCCCGCCCGCGTGGGTGATGGAAAGGTGCGCCCGGTTCGCGCCGAGTTCCGAAAGTTTTTCCTGCGCTTTTTCGGAAAAGCACAGGAAGGGTTTTCCCGATTCCTCGTGCTCCACCCAAATATCCAGCAGCGAAAGGGGGCCGATGCCCGTTCCGAAGGCCTTCAGCGCCGCTTCCTTGGCGGCAAAGCACGCCGCCGCGCTCTGGGCTTTGGAAGCGCCCTTGCCGTTGAAGTACGCAACCTCGACCGGCGCGAACACGCGGCCGCAGAACGCCTTGTCCCCGGTCTTTCCTTCAAAGCGGGAGACTTCCGCCGCGTCGATGCCCAGGCCCCGAATCATCTGCGCACCGCCCTTTGCACCGCCTGCGCCGTCACTTCCGCCGCGGCGGCAAAAACGCGAAACAGGGCGGCGGTGTCCTCCATTGGAACCTCGCCGGTGGAAAGGGCAAACAGGGTGTCCCCGTCAAAGGGGGTGTGCACCGGGCGTATGGCAAGCGCCAGCCCGTCGTGCCCCACGGTGGCAAGGCGGTTGGTTTCCTCCCTTGTAAGCCTTGCGTTGGTCGCCACCACGCCGATGGTGGTGTTCGCGCCGGCTTTGGGCGGTTCGAAGGGGGATGTGAGCATGTTCATCGCGTTCAGGTGCGCGCCGTCTTGGTTCACGCCGGCGAGAATTTCGCCGGTATGATGGTCGTAAACGTCCCCCATGGCGTTGACCACAACCAAAGCGGCAACGACAACGCCGTTCGGCAGGGTCAGAGCGAAACTTCCCACGCCGCCCTGCTCACAATGCTCCATGCCGAGAAGTTTGCCAACGGTGGCGCCCGTTCCGGCACCCACGGCACCGCAGGGAACTTCCCCGTCCGAGGCGTTTTCGCAGGCTGCGTAGCCGGCCTTCGCGTCCGGCCGGACTGCGCTATTTCCCACGGCAAGGTCAAAAATCACCGCCGCGGGCACGATGGGTACGGGGCAGACGCCGCTGTCAAACCCGATGCCTTTTTCGGAAAGGTGGCGCATCGCGCCGTCCGCCGCGGCAAGGCCGAAGGCACTGCCGCCGCAGAGCATCACGGCATGCACCCGGTCCACAAGGTGATAACCCGTCAAAAGGTCGGTTTCCCTCGTGCCGGGGGCGGCACCCCGCACGTCCACACCGCAGACAGCGCCTTCTTCGCACAAAATGACGGTGCAGCCGGTTTTCGCCGCGTTGTCGGTGTAATGGCCCACTTTCAGGCCGCGGATTGCAGTCAGCGTTTCGTTCATGCGCTCCCTTCTTTCAGCAGTAATCGTCCTCGTCTGAAAGCGCTTCCCGCAGCGCGCTGTTGATTACGTCATACGAAAAGCCCTTCAGCACCAACCGTCGCACGATTTTTTCCCTTTTCTTGCGGGGGTCAGCCTCGTCGATCCTGTGGTTGAACTTTATTGCCCAGGAAAGGGCGTTTTGCCTTTCCGTTTCTTCATCTACCGTAGAGAGGGCTTCCTGCGCCGTTTCGCTGTCTATCCCGAAGCGGTAGAGCTTGCCCGCCACCGTGCGTTTGCCCAGGCCTTTGATCTCCACCTGCTGCTTCACATAGCGGGTGGCATAGTCCCTGTCATCCACATAACCGTAACTTTCCAGCTTTTCAATGGTTTCTTTCACCACTTCTTCAGAAAACCCTTTTTTCGACAGGTTCCGCTCCATCTGGCTTTTGGTGCGGTCCGTCGCCGTCAGGTAATGAAGCGCGGCGTTCATCGCCTTCCTGCTTTCCTCTTCCCGTTCCAGCTCTTTGGCGAAGCTTTCTGGCATGGTGTAGCTGCCTTTGGGCATGATGGAGGAAGTCCCTAAACACGCGTCACAGGTAAAACCGCAGTTGGGGCAGATGCACCGGCTTTCCGACCCGCGCTCCACCTGACCCATAAACGTACCGCAAACCGGACAACCGCACTGCATTGCAATCCCTCCCTTCTCGTACCATGATAGCACAAAACAGCCTTTTATGGTATACTGACAACAACGCATCAACATGGAGGCAGTTTCTTGAAGCGCGCAACGTTATCAATCGCCGTACTACTGTCTGTACTGCTGCTTTTGCCCGCCCCTTTGACGGCGGAAGTGCTGGGGACGAACAGCTCCGGCGAAGCGGTGCACAGGCTCCAGCAGCGGCTTTTTGATCTGGACTATTTCAATTACAAGCCCACCGCCAATTACGGCAGCATGACCCGCTCCGCCGTGATGAAGTTCCAGGAATACAACGGTCTTCCTGCGGACGGCATTGCCGGCGAGCAGACCCTTTCGGTGCTGTTTGCCGCTTCCGCCAAGCGAAAGCCCATCACCGGCAGCATCCCCTTCGGGCTGACGGAAGGCGCAGGCACCACCGGCGGGGCGGACGTTGACTGGAAAGAGGTCAACGCCCTGTTCGCCAGCGGTACTGCGGTGACGGTGACGGATTTCATCACCGGAAAGTCCTTCAGCGTCAGGCGCACCGGCGGCACCAACCACGCGGTTGTGCGCCCCGTCTCCGCGGCGGACGAGCAGACCTATCTGGAAGTGTTTGGCGGAACGCCCAACTGGTCCAAGCGTGCGGCTGTGGTGGTTGTGGACGGCAGGCGCATCGCCGCTTCGATGGCGGGGATGCCCCGAGGCGAAGGCGCTTGGTCTTCGAACGACGACCTTTCCGGCGGGTTCGACCTGTATTTTGCCGGTAGCACCGCGGATTTTTGCAGTCTTGCCGACGCGGAGCACACCGCCAACATCAAAAAGGCAACCATCTGACCCAAAGCGAAAAACGCCGCCCCGTCGGGCGGTTTTTTCATGCCCTCCCATCGCAAAACGCCCGTCAATACTGACGGGCGTTGTTTTACGGCATTATGCCGATGACTCCATAAACCGGTTAATACAGGTTCTGGGCCAGGAAGGCGAATATCTCGCCAAAGTAGGAGTATTCGGTAAACTTCGCGTCCGCATGGCCGGCGCCGGAAACGATGTGCAGCGCCACCCGTTCTCTGCCGATGGCGGCGGCAAGGGCTTCCGCCATTTCCACCGACTGTTCAAAGGGAACGATTCTGTCGTTCGTGCCGTGGAACAGAATCATGGGCGGCGTGTCCGCATGCACCATCAGAGCCGGGCTGGCTTTTTCATAAAGCGCCGGATCTTCGCCGATGGTCGCGCCGAAAAGCTGCGCTTCCGGCGAGTCGGGAGCGTGCAGCGGCGGCACCGCGCGTACGATACCCCGTTCTTCAAACTGCGCGTCCAGACGCGTAAGGTCCGTCGCGCCGAAGAAGATGACGGCGGCCTGCACGTCCTCCGGTTCGTTGGGGTAGCCGAGGGACAGATCGTCATACTCGGCCATACCCATGGCGGTGGCAAGCATCGCCGCGAAGTAACCGCCTGCGGAAGCGCCGCAGGCGATGAAATGGTCCGGGTCCAGCGAAAATTCCGCGGCATGGGCGCGCAAAAAGCGCACCGCTGCCTTGCCTTCGGCAACCTGCCTGGGGAATCTCGCCTGCGGGGCAAGGCTGTAGTTCAGCGTTGCCACCGCGTAGCCGCCCTTCAGCATGGGAAGGGCAAAGGCAAGGCGGTGTTCCTCGCCCTTGTCGCCCCTGGTGAAGGCGCCGCCGTGAAAATACACCACCACGGGGAAGGGGCCTTCCCCCACCTCCGGCAGGTAAATATCCAGCGCGGGTCCGCTTTCGCCCAGGGCTGTATATGGAATATCACAGAACTTGCGGTACATATCGACTCCTTTGGGGAACGTCAGTCTCTATCCCCATTGCGTTTTTGCCGGTCGTCGTCCGCCTTCTTGACGCGCGCCCATTCGACGCGCCTGTCCGCAATTTCCTCCACCCAGATGTGCAGGCCGTGCGCCTCCACCTCGGGGGTTTCGCCGTCATCCGGAATGATGCCCAGCTCACCGAACACCATGCCGCCCAGGGTGTCGAACTCGTCCTCGGGGAGGTTGATGTCAAAAATTTCGCCAAGGGTGTCCAGCCCGACGCTGCCGCGCATGCGCCAGACGCCGTCTTCCAACTGTTCCATGTCCTGTTCGACGGGGTCGAACTCGTCATAGATGTTGCCGACAATCTCCTCCAGCAAGTCCTCCATGGTGATGATGCCGTTGAAACCGCCGTACTCGTCCACCACAATGGCCATGTGGATCTGCCTGGACTGCATCTCGCGAAACAGCGCGTCCGCCTTGACGCTGTCCGGCACGAAGTACGGAGGACGGATGATCTGCCGCAAAGGTTTCGGCTGCTCGACCCGAAGGTTTACAAAGTAATCCCTGAGGTACAAGATGCCGATGATGTCGTCCATATCCTCGTCGTAAACGGGGAATCGGGAATGGCCGCTTTCGACAATCTGCTTCTCCAGCTCCGCGGGGTCCTCGTCCACCCAGATGGTCACGGTATCCGTGCGGTGAATCATCAGGTCTTCCGCGGCACTGTCGTTAAACTCGAAGATATTGTCGATCATTTCGCGCTCGTCCGCGCCGATGGCGCCCTTTTCGCCGCCAATGTCCACCATGAGGCGGATATCGTCCTCAGAGACTTCCTCGGCTTCGTCCTTGGGGTCCATGCCCAGCAGGCGAAGCACGCCGTTGGTGGATTTGGAAAGCATCCAGACGATGGGCTTGGTCAGCACCGAGCAGAAGCGGATGACGCCAACCACCTTTTTCGCGATGCGCTCGGGCTTTTTCTGGGCGATGCGCTTGGGCACCAACTCGCCGAAAACCAGCGTCACATAAGAAAGCAAAAGCGTAACCCCGACCACGCAAAGGGTATTCAGGGTCTCCAGATTGACGTTCGCGCCCGACGCCTGCACTGCCGCCACGATTCTGGAAGCGAAGTTGCTGGCTGCGAATGCGCTGCCAAGGAAACCCGCCAGGGTAATGGCAACCTGAATGGTGGACAGGAATCGCGCGGGATTTTCAGTTAAGTACTGGAGTTTTTTGGCCTCGGGGTCACCGTCTTCGGCCAAGCGGTTGATTTTGCTTTCGTTTAAAGAAATGACAGCGATTTCGGTCATTGCAAAGAAAGCGTTGATGCCAATGAGTACGACCTGCAACAGCAATTGCCATATGAGTGGGTCGTCGGACAAGAGATTCAGCTCCTTTCAAGATGCAGGGACTGCTCATCAATCCCTGTGTGGCTGGTATTATACCAGAATTGTGCCATCTTTGCACGCAATTTTCACAAAATACCGTGTCCGTCCGCATATTCTCCAAAAGGAGGTGTGGAAAATGAAACGGACCATCAGGCAGTTCTGGCTCCCGGGGGTGTTTGCCCTTCTGACGCTCGCGGTTTTTCTTTTCGGGTCTTCTGAATCGATCGATACGGACAAGTACGAGCATTACATCGCGGCAGACACCCTCGCCGGCAAGCGCGTGCTGCCGGTTTACGGGGTGAGCAGGACGGACAGCGCCATCGCTCTGACCATTGACGCCGCCTGGGGCGCGGACAAGACGCCGGAAATCCTTACAATCCTTAAGGAAAAGGGCGTCAAAGCCACCTTCTTTCTGGTGGGGCGCTGGGTGCGGGAGTTTCCGGAGCAGACCAAAGCCATTGTGGAAGCGGGCCACCTCATCGGCAGCCACAGCGACACCCACGCCCATTTCTGCAGACTCTCCAACGAGCAGATCGAAAAGGAAATCAGAGCCACGGAGGACGCTCTCGTCTCCGCCGGGGCAAAAAAGCCCACGCTGTTCCGCCCGCCCTTTGGCGAGTACGACGACCGCGTTGTGCAAAAGCTTCGGGACTTAGGCTATCAGGTGATCCAGTGGACCATCGACACTTTGGACTGGAAATCGGGCCGCACCGCCGGTCAGGTGCTGGAGGTGGTCTATCGCAAAGCGGCGCCCGGCGCCATCATACTGTGCCACAACAACGCGGACACCATCGTGGAATACCTTCCCTCCCTCATCGACGAACTGCAATCAAGAGGCTATGAATTTGTTACCGTGGAAGAACTGATTTATACCGGTTTCAACATCGACAACAACGGAATCCAGCATCCGGAAAGCTGAACTCCCCTGTTTCCCTCGTTTTTTCGTCACAGCCAAATATTCGCCCAATTGCAAACATTTTCATCACTATTTGCATTAAATATGCCGGATTCTTCGGGTAATCCGGCGTTTTTATGCACAAACGGTCGTCTCGTGCGTCGTCTTGATGGATAACGATTTTCGCGCAAACTGCGTAAAATCATCGTCAAATGCATTGCGCCTGAACTTCCAGTAAAGCTATAATAAGAAAGAAGTGGAAAAAAAACGATTCTTGTCGACAAGAGCAGCCTGACTGTAAATGGGGGTAGAACGAACGTGCGCTTCGACATCAGTTCAGAAGACAAGGCCTTTCGCGCTTCCCTGCGGCAGGCCATCTGTGTGTGGAGCGCAGGCGTCTGCGCCACGGTCACCACAGACGAGTGGGCGAATCTGCCCGCATACTTAAACTGCGATGCCGAAAACGCGTGCGAGATTCTGTTTCTGGACGCGGACTGCGCGTCGATGCAGTGGAACGCCGTTCCCGACCGGCTGAACGGGCAAAGCGCCCTGTTTGTGTGTTCCAACAGCCCCCTCGCCGCCATCAACTGCTACGCGCTGCACCCCAGAGGGTTTTTGACCAAGCAGGTGACCGCGGAAACGCTGGAACGGTCCCTTTACCCCAGCATCGGGCTGTGGAGAAAGGCCCTCGCGACTTTGGATTTGACCGTCGGCAGAAACAGGGTGCGTTTGCCGGTGTGCGAGCTGATCTGGGCGGAAGCCAGGGGCAGAAGCTGCGTGCTGCACAGCGCCCACGGGCAGATTACCGTCAACGAAACGCTGCAGGAGCTTTCGACAAAGCTGCCGGCCGGGCTGTTCCTTCGCTGCCAGAAGAGCTTTCTCGTCAATCTGCGCCACGTTCGCTCCATCGGGAACGGCATGCTCACCATGTCGGACGGGGCGGAGGTTCCCGTGGGCCGGAACAGCCGCAATGATGTTCAAAAAGCCCACGCAGCCTTTCGGGAACTGTGGACGCTTTGCCATTACCAGACCTGAGGAAGGGGTTTTTCCAAACCCATGGATGTTGTCATCGCCATTTGCGACGATCTGCCGGAAGAGCGGGCAACGCTGGCCCAGATGGTGCGCGCCTGCTGCCAGAAGCGCCAGATCAACGAAAAAATCCACCTGTTTTCCAGCGGAGAAGACCTTCTCGCGTCCTTTCGCCCGGGGCGGTTCCACATGGTTTTTCTTGACATTTACATGGCGGGCCTTTCCGGCGTGGAAACAGCGCGAAAAATACGCCATCAGGACGCGGTTTGCGCCCTGATTTTTGCAACCACAAGCTATGAGCACGGCATCGAGAGCTTCGAGGTCCGCGCTTCGGATTATCTGGTGAAGCCCTTCAACCTGCAGGACGTGGACGACGCGCTGGAATGGTGCATTTCCAACATGCCGGAGGAGTACCGCTGCCTGTCGGTCTGTTCCCGCTGGGAGCAGGTGGAAATCCCCCTGCGCTCCATCCACTACATTGATATCCGCGACCATCAGGCGCACATTTTTACAGAAGACAATACCGTCGTCACCCGACGCGGTATGGACGAGCTGGAAAACGAAATCGCCAGCGAGGACTTTCTGCGCTGCCACAGGAGCTTTCTCATCAACATGAACCACGCCCACAACATCGAGGGCAACGCCTTCCGCATGAAGAACGGAGAGCTCATCCCCATCGGCTCCACAAGTGCTTCGTGGGCCAGGGAGCGGTTCATCAACTGGACTTTCCTCAAAACCTGGAGGCAAAAGTAATGTTGTACTTTTTTGGCGCGATGCTCATTGCCGTTCTGCCCGTTCTGGTCTGCCTGGTACTTCGCGTCAACCGGCAGGAGGAGGAGCTGCGAAGGGAAGCCGCGAAAAACGCGCATCTTCAAAACCTTTTGTGGATGTGGCAAAACCGCGCCCAGGAAATCCAGACCAGCCTGCAAACCATTCAGGAAGTCCGGCACGACCTTCGCCATTACTTGAGGATGCTGGAGGATCAGCGCCTGTTTTCCGACCCGCACATCATGGAGCAGCTGCGCACAGCCCGCACCCTGCTGAACGGAACCCCCATGAAGAACGCGTCCATCGGACCGGTTTCCATCCTCGCGGAGCATTACGCCGCCGCAGCGGAACGCGCCGGCGCCAAGGTGGACATTAAGCTGGACCTTGACGCCTGCTATGACGAGCCCGCCCTGACGCTGGACCTTTGCCTCGTGGTGGGCAATCTGCTGGAAAATGCCGTGGAAGCGTTGGAGCGGCAGAACGGGGGCTGGCTGCGGGTGCGAAGCACCGTCACCTCCGGCTGGATTTCGCTGGTGGTGGGCAATTCCAGCAGCGCGCCGCTTTTGAGCAGGAACGGGCGGTACCTTTCCAGCAAGGCGCCAGGAAGGTTCGGCATCGGGCTGGATACGGTCCAGCGTATCGCCGCCCAGTACGGCGGCAAGGCGGAATTCTGCGCCGAAGGTTCGGAGTTCAAGGCATCCGTCTTCCTTCCGGTGAACAGGGCGCAGTATCTGACGGAGGACGCGAACTTCCCCGCTTAAACGCTGTCAGGCGGTGCTTTTGCCGCCTTTTTTGTTTGGTTCAACCAACCCTTCCCCAAAAGCAGCAGGCGGTGTTACGCACACCGCCTGTTTTTAATGTTCCTGCGCGAAAGGTCGGTTTACCGCTTTGTTGCTTGTTCCTGCGCGAAAGGTCAGTTTACCGCTTTGGTTGCTTCGGCCAGCAGGTCGCTGTGCGAAGCAGCGTTTCTGCCTTCTTCATTCGGCAACGGACCGGAGCCTTTTGGTCATGCTCAGATGTTTTTCTTGATGGTCAGAATGTTTTTGCCGTCCTTGTACTCGTAGTTCACCGCGTCCATGCTCTTTTTGACCATCAAAATGCCCAGTCCCCCGATTTTTCGCTCCTCTGCGGAAAGCGTAATGTCCGCGTCCTCTTTTTCCAGCGGGTTAAAGGGCTTTCCGCCGTCCATGAACTGGATGGTCAGGCTCAAGGGGTTTTCCTCCACACTGCAGCGAACCACCGCTTCACCTTCGCGGCCGGGCTGATAAGCGTACTTCACGATGTTGACGAAGATCTCCTCCGCCGCAACCTCCAGCTGGAACCGGATGTTGTCCGGGCACTGGTAGGCCGAAAGCTGCTCCATCACAAAATTCTGTACCGGCACCAGCTGATCTTCCCGGGCCGGAAATGTCCGCTCAGCCATTGATGATCCTTCCTTTCGTAGGCGTATACTCGATGCCCAGCATCGTAATATCGTCAAACTGTTCCGCTTCTCCCACAAAAACGTCGATCTGCTCCCTGACGTGCAGCAGCACGTCCCTGATGGGGGCGTCGCCCTTTTCGTTCAGGGCGTTTTGCAGGCGTTCCTCTCCGAAAAGCTCCTTGTTGAGGTCTGTGGCTTCGGTCACGCCGTCGGTATACAGGAACAGCCTGTCGCCGTCCTCCAGCGTGATGCTCCCTTCTTTGTACCTAACACCTTCCATGCCCGCGAGCACGAAACCCGGTCTGCTCTTGAGCCATTCGTACTGCCCGTTTTTGCGCTTTAATAGCGGCGGATTGTGCCCGGCGTTCACGTAGGACAGTTCGCCGGTGCTGATGGTGAGCACCGCCATCCAGGAAGTGACGAACAGCCCCGCGTCGTTCCCTTCGCACAGCTGGCTGTTGGTGTTGGTGAACACGCTGGCGGGGGATTCCTTGTTCTGGGCGTGGTTCTTGATGAGGGTTTTTGCGATAACCATGAACAGCGCCGCGGGAACGCCCTTGCCGGAAACGTCCGCGATGACCACGGCAAGATGGTCGTCGTCCACCAGGAAAAAGTCGTAGAAGTCGCCGCCCACTTCCTTGGCGGGGTTCATGATGGCGTAAATATCGAACTCACCGCGCTCGGGGAAGGGCGGGAAAATCCTGGGCAGCATGTCCGCCTGGATCTGGGTGGCAACGTTCAGTTCCGCGCCGATGCGCTCCTTCTCCGCCGTCATGGTCATCAGGTCGCGAATGTAGGTCAACATGTCCTCCTGCATCTTGCGGAAGGCCATGGCAAGCTGCTGCACTTCGTCTCCGGTGCGAATGTCCGGCACGTTGACGTGGGCGGTACCCGCCGCAAGCTCTTCCTTGTTGTTTTCGATGAACGCGCCGGTGGCGGTGGTCAGCTGGTCGATGGGGCGCACCACCGTCTGCCGCAAAAATACCAGGAATACGATGAGCAGTACCACCGTCAACCCCACGAGCAGCACCGAAAGGCCCATCAAAAAGTCCTGCCGGGTTTTGACCACGTCGTTCATGTCGATATCCGCCATCACATAGGCGGCCATGGAGCCGTCCTCGTGCAAAACGGGATACATGGCGGTCATCAGCCAGCCGAACGCTTCATCGTGCTGGATGATGGGCTCCATCTCCTCACCGGCGAGGAACTGGGGCAGCCTTTCGGCAAACACCCCTTCCAGGTCCACATAGGTGCCGATGGAGCAGTATCCGCCGGCGTAGTAGTTGCCGTCCTCGCCGGCGGTCATGTCCGAATCAAACAGGAAGGTGGCCCCCACGCCGTTGGGGCGCACCACATAAAGGTACTCCACGTCGTTCGCTTCCACCAGATCGAGGATGTAGTCCTGCACGTCGAAGTACTTCTCGTCGGTTTCGGCGGTTTCAAAATACCGGTCCAGATCTTCAGGGTCCAGCTGGGTCGCAAGGGTCCTTGCCAGGCTGGTGCCGGTTTTGTTGTAGTACTTGGTCATTTCTTCCTCGAAGGTCCGATAGCTGACCAGCACCGCGGCAACGCCCAGCACCACGCCCATCAGAATGACCAGCGCCGTCAGCTTCTTTCCCAAGGAAAGTTTTACCTGTTTCATGCTCCGTACTCACTTTCCGCATAGGATGCTTCGCTCAAGGCTTTTTCCACGCTCAGCACGTCCTGCAGTTCGCCCTGCTGGAAGGACACGCTCCTGCTGCTTGCCCGTATGAACCGGGCGGCGTTGGCCGCAGCGCCTTCCTCTCCGGCAGACAGGGGGTCCCTGCCGCCGAAACTGCCCTTCATGCGCAGCACCAGCCCGTTTCCATCCGGCTCCATGGCGCATTCCACGGTGATGGGCCGGTCGTCCGCCGCGCTCCAGCAGCACAGGCTGAACATCTCGTCCGCCAGCACGGCAACCTCTGCGATGGTTTTGCGATTCAGGCCGTTCAAAGCCAGCTGCTGCTTCAAAAACTCCGTCACCTTCAATGCGCCCTTCCGGTCTCCGGGAACGGTGCAGTGGGCAAGGTCCTTGCTGCTCCTTCTGTATTCCAGCACCATCGTGGTGAAGCCCTGCACGTTTTCCGGCGTTTTTGCGTAGGCTTTTCCCTCCTCGCCGATGTAGCGAAGAAGGCCCGTAAGGGCCAGATCTTTGCTTCGGCTGAGGTTGAGGGCGGACTGCAGCTTCTGCTCGGAGAACGCCCTGCCGTCAATGCCTTCGATATCGTCCAGCCCGGCGGTGTGGAAGAACAGCCTGTCTCCCTGCTGGAAGTTCACCTGTTTGATCTGATAGACCACGTTTTCGTTCTGCCCCAAAGGCGTGTAAACCGGCGCTTTGAGCCATTCGTACCGGTCCTGATCCCGCATGAGAAGCGGCGCTTTCTGGCCCGCGTTGATGAAGGAGAACACGCCGTCCTCGTCCAGAACGCCCACCAGCGCGTTGAGCGCC
>JBMNTW010000014.1:0-15310 GCA_050945935.1 Christensenellales bacterium | reverse complement strand
GAGCACGCTGCTCTGATCAAGGCTGTTCAGGATGAGTATGACGCTTATCTGGCTTCCGGTTCCACCGCCCTGTTTGACAGCGTCAACTGGCACATCCTGCAGACCTGGCGCGGCGGCGACTTCGAAGGCGACCTGAAGCTCGTCCGCACTCTGTGCGAAAACATCTGGGACGGCATTGACTGGATCAAGTCCCTCGGCATGCAGTTCCTGGATGGCGAGTTCACCGTTACCGGCGGTCTCTGGCCCCGTGCCCACAAGCCCGTCGAACCCGTCGGCACCGGCTTCTTCAAGACCTATCAGGCTTATGTTGACAGCCACGAAGGCATCACCATGGTGTACAACACCACCGCCAAGGAACTCATCACCGAAAACGGCAGGGTCGTTGGCGTGAAGGCCGAAGCGAACGACGGCGGCAAGGTCGTTGCCAAGGGCAAGAACGTTGTTCTGGCCACCGGCGGCTTCTCCCGCAACGTGGAACTCCGCCAGAAGTACAACGCCGAAATCAACAAGTGGCCCTCCCTGGATGAGAGCATCCTCTCCACCAACGCTCCCACTGTGAACGGCGACGGTATCTTCATGGCTACCGCTCTGGGCGCCGCTACCACCCAGATGTACAACATCCAGCTGCTGCCTTTGGGCGATGTCGTCACCGGCGCGCTCTCCGGCAACATCGAACACGATGTTGAGACCCGTATCTTCGTCAACAAGGAAGGCAAGCGCTTCGTGAACGAAGGCGGCCGCCGCGACGACATGACCCTGGCTCTGTTCGAGCAGACCGACCGCATCCTGTACATCGTGATGGACAGCGACACCTATCCCACCGGCGACGAAGTCAACAACTTCGGCGAAACCGCGAACTCCCTCGTGAAGGCCGGCCGCGCCTACAAGGCCGACACCCTCGAGGAACTCGCTGCTCAGATGGGCGTGCCCGCCGAGAACCTCATCGCCAGCGTGAACGAGTTCAACCGTTACGCCAAGGGCGGCGACAAGGAAGGTGCTGTTGACGAGTTCGGCCGCAGCCTGTTCTCCACCCCCATCGATACGCCTCCCTACTACGCAGCTGCCCGCGTGCCCACCGTGCACCACACCATGGGCGGTCTGGTCATCGATGAAAACTGCCATGTGCTCACCGAGAGCGGCGCAGCCATCCCCGGCCTGTACGCTGCCGGCGAAATCACCGGCGGCATCCACGGCGCCAACCGTCTTGGCGGCAACGCGCTGGCTGACACCATCGTGTTCGGCCGCATCGCCGGCAGGAATGCTGCTGCGGAATAAGCACCAACCAAAACCCGAAAGAGGGGCCAAACGGCCCCTCTTTTTTGCGTGGAAAACAGGGCAGGGGAGGGAAACGGCTAATTGCCAAAAAACGCGGCTGTTGCACCTGCGCATGGATTTACGCCGGTTTTTGCTCAGCGGACGCTACAGAATTCCTTAAAATGAACCGTTCATCGCGAAAAACGACAGTGTCCGCCAAAAACACAAAAGTGAAACTACGGAAGCGCAAATAGAAATCACAGAAACATGTGATTGACTGTATATACACGATTATGCTATAATTTAACAAGTAATGAAAGTACATTTCATAGTAAGTAAGTAAAAATGTTTCTGGTGCAGTAAGATTCTGTTTTCACTGTGATGGGATGATTCATTTTCCGATTGCTCAAAACTATTAGATCATCAAACGATTCCGGCACCGCGTTCCCTGCCGTGCAGCGATGCCGAAAAGGGAAGGCTGGCCGGATCTCATACGAGGGAGGTAAAACCATCATGGTAGTTTTCTCACAGGCCCAGGCTGAAACAGTCGTGAAGACGATGGCGAAGGTCGCCATCGACAATGAACAGTGGTTCTCCGAGCTGGACGGCGTCATGGGCGACGGCGACTTCGGCACGTCCCTTGCCACCGGTTTTCGCGCCATTGTGGCGGGGTGGGACGAGTTCGACAAGTCCTCCATCGGGGCGACTTTACTCAAGTGCGCCACCGCCATCACCGCGAATGTGGGCGGCTGCTCCGGTCCCGTGTGGGGCACGCTGTTCATGCGTATGGGCATGAAGCTTCGCGGCAAGACCGAAGCCACACTGGAAGAAGTGATCGAAGGGCTGAAGTCCGCCATCGAGGGCATCATGCAGCGCGGCGGCGCCAAGCTGGGAGACAAGACCCTGCTGGACGCGCTGGACGCCATCGTCAAGAGCAACGAAGCTTCCCTGGAAGCGGGAGACGATATGGCCGCCACCATCAAAAAAGCAGCGGACGCGGCCTATGAAATGCGCGAAATCTCCAAGCCCTGGGTGGCGATGCGCGGCCGCCAGTCCTTCACCGGCGACCGCAGCGCGGGCACCTATGACCCCGGCATCGTCGCGGTGGGCGAAATGATGAAAGCCATCGAAGCAGTGCTTCCTTAACATTGCGCAATCCGTCAATTTTCCCGAAAACACCCGCAATTACGCAGGTGTTTTGAGGGGTCTGTCCTTGTGTCTCATAAACGGGTCAGAGATGACACGTACGCAAGCCATCAAAGTACTGAAAGGAGCGCATCATGAAGAAATTCCTGAACGATCCCGCAACCTTCGTAAAGGAAATGATCGAGGGCATCTATCTGGCGAACCCCGGCAAGTACATTTACAAGCCGGAGTTCAACATCCTCGCGCGGAACGACATCCCGAAGGACAAGGTCGCCATCATGCAAGGCTCCGGCTCCGGCCACGAACCCGCGCACATCATGTGCGTCGGCCCGGGTATGCTGGACGCCGCCTGCCCCGGCAACGTATTCGCAGCGCCCCCCATGGACTACGTTTATGAATGCACCAAGCTGATTGCCAACGATGCCGGCGTGCTGCACATCATCAACAACTACCAGGGCGACCGCATGAGCTGGGATATGGGCCGCGAAATGGCGGAAGCCGAAGGCATCAAGATCGGCACCGTCATCGTGGATGACGACGTTTCCGTCCAGAACAGCACTTATACCGTCGGCCGCCGCGGCGTCGCCGGAAACTTCTTCGTGATCAAGTGTTGTGCCGCTGCCGCCGAGCGCAGGAAGACCCTGGAAGAGGTTGTGGAAGTGGGTAAGAAGGTTAATGCCAACGTCCGTTCCATGGGCATGGCGCTGACCGGCTGCATCCCGCCCGCCAAGGGCACTCCTCTCTTCACACTTGCGGATGACGAAATTGAAATCGGCATCGGCATCCACGGCGAGCCCGGCCGCAGGCGCGATAAGTTTAAGTCCGCCAACGAGATCGTGGACGAACTCTTCACCGCCATCTACGAGGATCTGCCCTTCGCTTCGGGCGACAGGGTAGCCGTGATGGTCAACGGCATGGGCGGCACCCCCATCAGCGAGCTGTACCTCCTGTACGGCATCGTGGCGAAGAAGTGCGCCGACAAGGGCCTCACCGTCGTCAAGAACTACGTGGGCAACTACTGCACCAGCCTCGAAATGCAGGGCTTCTCCCTCACCTTGCTGCGGCTGGACGACGAGATGGAAACCTATCTCAACGATCCCGCAGAAATCGCCATCCGCGTGTTCTAATCTCCTCAATTCTCGTGTCGTTTTCCGCGGGGATGATGCGCACTCTCCTCGCGGCGAGCAAAAACGCGGCAGGTTCCATTGGAACCTGCCGTTCTTTCGTTCTGAAGCATCTGATGCTATGAATTGCGCAGGAATTGTGGTCTTCATTGTGGAAGGGGAAAGGCTACTCCACGGGCACGTCAAACCCCTGTTCCCGCATTTTGCGCAAGTAGCCCATCAGTTCCTTTCTTGAAGTGACCCCGAGCTTGTAATAAATGCGCTTGTTGTGGGTCTTGATGGTGTTAATGGACAGGCAGAGAATCTGCGTAATTTCCTTCGCGTCGTACCCCTGCACATACAGGTTAAACACCGCCCGTTCCGCCTTGGAAAGGGTTTCAAACTTCCGGGAAAACGCCAGAAACTCGGCTTCGGCGTCCGCGTCAGGCTTGGGGCGCTGCGGTTCTGCCGCGGAAGCTTCGATTTTCGGGCGTTCGCCGTTTTGAGAAGCGTCCTTTTCCGCCAGAAAGGCGAAAAGGTCGTCGATTTCCTTGATGTTCGTCTTGGTGTACTCCGAAAGACCCTGGGATTTGACCATGTCGATGCTCTGCAGCACCGGCGCGAGGTAGCGGTTGCTGATGAGCGACGCCACGGCAACGCTCACAATCAGAAGCGACGCCAGCAGCAGCAGCGTGGGGATGTTCCTGCGCATGGCATACACGTTCAAATCACTTTCCGGCATCATGACGGCAATCGCCCATCGCCGGTTGTGCACCGCGTCCTTCGGGTACAGGCTGATTTCCTGATACGAGCCGCAAAAGCGCGTTCCGTCCGCCGCTTGAAAGGCCGTCATGCCGCTGTGGTGGGAAAGGATTTTTAAACTGCCGTCCGCCATGTTGAGCTGATTGTTGAAGCTTCCGGCGTGCATGGCAAGGGAAGTGTCCAGCGTTTCGCCGTCCAGCGGCGCCAGCAGGGTGAGCACTCGCCTGTGCTGGGAAATGTAGGGCGCGCTTTGCAGTTTGAACAGCATGGCGTTGACCTCAAACCCGCACACGCCCAGCACTGTCCCGTCCGAAGCGGCAAGGGGCACGCTCAAAAGCATCGCCTCTTCAAAGTCGCCCTTCAGGATGGACTTCGGGCTCCAGTAATAAGAGCGGGAAAGGTCCAACCCCAGCCGTGCGCCCTGCAGCGCGGTGTGGAAGAAATCCCCCGGCTGGACGGAAAACTCCATCTCCCACTGGGGAAGCATGCGCAGCCCCGACTCCCGGGCGATGGCAATCGGACCCCGCATAAACTGGATGGTGGGGTTCGAGCGGTTGACCGCGTTGGGCTCCATGTTGCGAAGGAACAGCCCCGCTCGGGACGATTCAGCGTCTGGAAGAGAGGGGTTCACCGTGGCGTCGAGTATCAAAAACGCTCCGCTGGCGGTGTTTTTTTCCAAAGCGGCGAGCAAAGGGTCCAAACAGCGGCGAAGCACAGGCTCCAAAAGGGAAGGATGCAGTTTAAGATCGGCGGGGGAAACGCCGTTCTTTTTTAGTTCCGCCTCAATCTGGGCGCCCAGTTTGACGGACAGCGTAACCCCTTCAACGGACAGCGCTCCGTAGCCCTCTTTGGCGCGGGTGGAGATGTGATTCAACTCGTTTTCCAGATAAATGCGGCTTTCCGTCATCCCCACGGAAAACACGCCGGTGGAAAACAGAATGAGCAGCAGCGTCAGCATGATGGCGGAAAGAAACAGCAGCAGAAAGAAGAAGAGGCGCACCCGCAGCGAGAAAGACCCGCCCGAAAACACCTCTTTGAATAACACCTTCAGTCTGTCGAGCTGCTGCTTCATACTTCCATCCCGCTTTCTACGATTGGCAGCCGCGCTGTGTTAACGCGTCTGTCCAGCGCTGTTTCCCCGAATCTTTTTCTGCGCGGCAGAGCCTGACCATCAGCGCAAAAAGGTCAAAAGCAGCGATTCGCTCACCGATTCCGCGTCCGCGCCGCTTTGCACCTGCTGCCGACCGTCCCGCATTGCCTGGCGGATGCCCTTTTCATAGGTGGTGGTCAGGGCGGAGAAGCTCTCCGTCTGGGGTGCGACGATGAAATCATACTCGCCGCGCATCAGCATGGCAGTTTCCAGCAGACGCTTGACGGACGGATTGTCTACCGCGTTGATCTCCTCGGTCATGAAATGCTCATAAGCTTCCGTGGTGACCGGCAGATAACCCGTGGAGGAAACAAACCGCATGTTCTGCTCTGGACTGGTGAACCACTTCAAAAACAGCGCCGCCGCGTACTCCTTCTGCGGGGTGGACTTGGCAACGATCATACCCGCCCCGCGCTGAAGCGCGATTTTTTTGCCGCCGGAGAATACGGGGTAGGGCAAAACGGCGTACTCCACGCTTTCCTTCGTGTTATCGGGATAGGTGATGGTGTCCCCGTAAAACAGGATGCCGGCGGTGGACCCGATGGAGCAGATGATTTCCCCCGTTCTGGAAAGGTCGGAGGAGTAACCGTCCACCACGGCGTAGGCGCCTTTTAAGGCGGGCGGCACAGAAAAGTCCCAAACCCGTTTGAAATCCGGCGTACCGGTGTTCAGCCCGTCCTCATCCACAAACGCACCGCCCAGCTGCGCCATGCCCACCTGCGCCATGTTGAACCAGGAATCGGCGGTGAAAAAGGTTTTGCCGTCATCGGGAATATCTGGGGTTTGGGCGTTTGTCCATTCATAGTACTTCTGCGCGGCGGTGGCGATGCCTTCGAAGGTGGAAAGGGACTCGATGGTCACGCCGGTGGCATTGGAAAAACGGTCAAACAGGGTTTTATTCACGAACAGCGCTTCGGTGGACTTGGAAATGGGAAATACGTAGAGCTTCCCGTCCGGCAGCCTGCCCTCTTCCACAAAGGGCTGAATGTAACCGGAAAGTTCCTGTTCTGAAAAGTAGTCGTCCAGTGAAGCAAGCAGCCCCGCTTCGAACAGCGTCAGCGCCAAAGAAGGGTATGCCGTGGCAATGTCCGGCATTTCGGGCGCGCCGGGGTCGCCCCTTGCAATCATGGAAAGTTTTTCGTTCTGGTCCTTGGATGCCTGAATGGAAGTCACGTTGATGACGATGCCGAACTCCCTGCCCACTGTGTTGTTGAACTCGGTGATCAGGGCGTCCATCGTGTCCTTCATCTGGCCGCCGAAGTTATGCCACATGGTGATGGTGACGGGGTTGTTCGCGTCCAGCCCGTAGGGGTGCGAGCCGCAGCCCGAAAGGGCGGTAAGGAGAAGAACAAGGGCGAAAACCAGCGCCGCAGGCTTTTTCATGGGGTGCCTCCCGCGTTTTTTACTTCGTTCTCACCTGATATCACCCGAAAAAACGGCTCAAAAATCACCTGTTCTGGCAAAATCACCCTTTCGGGGTGATTACATCTATGCGAAAAGAAACTATGCTGAAATTGGCGAAAGTATGACGGGCAGCGCGCCGTTGAACAGGGCAAACAGGTAATTCCATCATACCGCATTCTCTTCAGTTTCGAGAATCCATTCAGAAATGAAATGCTACGATTACAACAATAAATGAGACAAATTCAAATATCACGCGCAAACCCTAAGAACAGCGGAACCAGACAGGAACGGGGGATGTGATCGCTTTTGATACGGGAGTTTACGGCCAAGTACATCATGGAGAGCGACGAAGGCTTTTACCGCTTCAAGTTTTTCTGCAGCCTGTGTGATTACGCCCGCACGTCCGGCAGAATCAAAGCGTCCTCCGCCGCAACGGCGTTCAAGCTTGCGGCGAACGAGGCGCGGAAGTACTTCAACCGCTGCTGCCGGTGCGGCAAATGGGTGTGCGACGGGCATTACAACGAAGACGAAATGGCTTGCGACAGCTGCGAGCCCAAAGCCAGACAAAAATAGCGAGGAGAAGAACCAATGGCAAAGGATCTTTTTGGAGGACTGGGTCAGCTGATGAAGAGCTTCTCGGGGTTCATGCCCCAGGACGACCCGGAGGTCAAGCTGCTCACCGTGCAGAGCGAGATTTCCGAACTGGAAGGCCAGGAAACGGAACTGTTCGCGCAGATCGGGCGGCAGGCCTACGAAGCGGACCCGCAGGCATGGCCACAGGACGAAAAGCTGCGCCTCATCCGGAGCAATCTGGCATCCGCAAGAGAGAAGCTGAACGCCTTGAACGAGGAAAAGCAGGCGCAAAAAGCCGCCCAGGCCGCCGCGGAAGCGGAAACCAGATGCCCCAGCTGTGAGTTCATCAACCCCGAAGGCACGAAGTTTTGCCAGGAATGCGGCACCAAACTCGGTGGAGCGCAGAAGAAGCACTGCACGGGCTGCGGCGCCGCCATCACGCCCGGCACGCGCTTTTGCGGCGAATGCGGCATGAAACAGGAGGTTTAAATGGCAACGTACAAACAACCCTGCGTGCACTGCAGCAACCTGGTGGACAGGGACGCCCGCCTCTGCCCCAAATGCGGAAGCCGGAGCCCCTTCGGCTACCTGTGCCCCACCTGCCTGCGCCCCATTGAAAAAGGGCAGCTGCTCTGCGCCGGCTGCGGCCGGCCGCTGCATGTGTACTGCCCCACCTGCGGCAAACAAACCTTTGTGGACGAGCGCTGCGAGCAGTGCGGCGCCGGTTTGATGGTCCAGTGTGGCAACAGGCGCTGCGGCGCGCTGCAGTTCTTTGAAAACACCAAATGTACCGCCTGCGGTAAAAAGTTGAAATAGCAATCAGGGGAGGCAAACGACATGCTCAAATCATTCACCAGAAATTATGAAGACAACTCCACCGAAGCCGGTTTCCAGTTCACCTTTTATTGCGACAACTGCCACGACGGTTTCAAGTCCAGCTTCATCGAGTCGGAAACCTATAAAAAAGGGAAGGGGCTGCGTGGCATTTCGGCGGGTGCCGGGCTGATCGGAAGCCTGCTTGGCGGAAGGCTTTCCAACATCGGATGGGCCGCGGAACGGGGCGGGTCCTTGCTATCGGAACGCTTCCATGGCATGAGCCCCGAATGGCAGAAGGAGCATGAAAGGGCGTTTGAATGGGCGCAGAACGAGTCCAAGCAGCACTTCCACCGCTGCCATGCCTGCCACAAATACGTTTGCGATTCCTGCTTGAACGAGGACGAGGGCTTATGTGTTGACTGCGCGCCCAGGCAGGAGATCTACGTCGCCAAGGCCCGGGCGAACGCCATGCGCAGAAACATCGAGGAAGCAGGCGAAAAGGCCACCGTCTGGAAGGGCCGCATCGAGAGCAAGACCACCACCTGTCCCACCTGCGGAAAGCCTGCGGGAACGGGCAAATTCTGCTCCAACTGCGGTGCGTCCCTGGATATGAACACCTGCTCCACCTGCGGCGCGAAGAACGCTCTTGGTGTGCGCTTCTGCAACAACTGCGGAAGCCCCATGAACGCCCCGAAAGCCGCCGTCGGAAAATGCCCCGGCTGCGGAGAGGAGAACCCCCCCGGCACCAAGTTCTGCGGCAACTGCGGAACCAAGCTGTAAAAAAACTGGGAAGGAGGCGCGCGTCACACATGGAATACACCGGCAGAATCACATCGCCGCTGATCAACGGTGAAGCGGAACTCGTCGTCGAGGAGAACCACCTGTTACTGATTGCGCCCTTTGCCACGCATCAGCTTCCCTATGCGGACGTGCACGCCTTCGAAATCCGGAACTACGCCATCAACATCGTGTCCGAGCGCGGCGCGTTCACGATTGCCGGCCTTGGCAGCGCCTGCGAACCCTTCTTTGACGAGTTCTACGACGCTTACAACAAAAAGGTGCGAAAGGCGCTGTTCGTCAGCGGAAAGCCGTTGCTGAAAACAGAGGGCGAGTACCGCTACACCGAACACCGCGTAACAGGGCAGGGCAGAGCGCCTATTGAGGTTTACAAAGACTGTGTGCTCATCCTGCCCCCGAACGCGGAGGCCCGCAGAGTGCCTTTGTGCTTCGTGACGGCGGTGGAAAAGGGCAGCTTTGAGCTGACGCTAAAGCTGGACTCCGGCGAAAGCTACACGCTTGCCAAACTGGGGTATGACACAACCCCCTTTGAAGACGCGCTGGAAAAACAGCTCAAAACCCTGCGCAAAAAAGCGCTGGACCACGTCAACGCGATAGACCCTTCCCTGGGAAAAGCGCAGGCATCCGCCATCGCGCGTCTGATGCCCGAAGGGGTGGCGGCAAAAATGGGCGAACTTTTTTCCATTGCCCCAAGCTTCGCAAAGGCGTTGGAGAAAAAGGTGGGCGAAAGCCGTTCAGCGGAGAGTTACGAGGTGC
The DNA here is from genome assembly GCA_050945935.1 of Christensenellales bacterium. Classification (GTDB taxonomy): domain Bacteria; phylum Bacillota; class Clostridia; order Christensenellales; family CALWSW01; genus CALNBC01. The sequence goes on along the minus strand of JBMNTW010000014.1, from coordinate 5,548 downwards.
TGAAAACCCTCTGCGCGCCGGAGGAAATCTGCGTCGGTATCAAAAAAAGCTTCGCGTTTCGAAGCGAAGCGGTGCTCACCTACGGGCAGGAGGATGACGAAGCGGAAAAGACCCCCGAAGGTGAAGAAAACACCATGGTTTGGATGATCGCCCCGGGCAAAAAGGGCGGCGTTGCGGCGGTGGAGTTCGCCGTGGGTGAGGACGCGTCCGCCGCCACCTTCATCTACCGCTTCCAGGGCGGTTTCGACGCGTTTTGCCGGGCGTTCAACCGGGCGCTGGAGGCCATCGCCTTCCGCCGTGAGGTGATTCGCCTGAGCGACGCCGAACTGAAAAAGCCGGAGAACGCGGATTACGCCATGGCCATCCGGCGAAACGCCTCCCTGCGGTTCGTGCGAAGCTGCTTTGCGGGCCGGGTGATCCATTCCTCGCCGGAGCGCTGGAAGCAAGGGGTTTTAGAACATTTCGAAAAAGAGTAGTCCTTACGGGAACGCTGTTGGAACTTATGCAAGTCTCCCATCCGCGCGCAGGAATGCGGCGGTGAATAAAGAAAACAGGAGGAAAGATCAATGGCATTCTGCAAAAACTGCGGGGCGCAGGTAGACGGCAGGTTCTGCCCGTCCTGCGGCACGGCTGCCGATGAAGGCTCTGCCGGGGGCAGGTCGGCACCTTACCAGCCGCCCATCATGAAGACGGCGTCGCACGAGAGGGACGCCCAGGAAAACAAGACCATGGCAATACTCGCCTACATCCTCTTCTTCATCCCCCTTCTGACGGGAGCGCACAACACCTCGCCCTTCGTCAAGTACCATACCAATCAGGGAACGCTTTTGTTCCTTGCCTCCCTCGCTTTCGGCGTGGTGTACTGGATTCTGGTTTCCATCCTCACGTCCATCCTGCTCAGCACCGGCGCATGGGGCGTATGGAGCGTGCTGTCCACGATTCTCTCTCTCTCCTGGCTGCTGATACTGGCGCTGTGCATCATCGGCATCATCAACGCCGCCAGCGGGCAGATGAAACCCCTGCCCGTCATCGGCAGATTCACCATCATCAGGTAAAATGCAACTTAGAAGGCGGTGCCGTGTGCTGCCGAACATGAAAAAAGCGGGAACGAAAAGGTTCCCGCTATTTTGCTGCTAAATGCTTGCCTGGAAGACGAACCAGCCGTCTTTGACGAGAAACTGGTAAACGCCGCCGTGCTTCTGCACAATGTGGACCATGCTTCTGGTTCCATAACCGTGCCCCTGTTCTTTGGCAACCGGCAGCCCCTGATGAAAAAGGGGCTCTTTTTGGAAGGTGTTGCGTATGTCCGCGCACAGCTTGTTATTTTTTGGGTACATCCGCAGCTTGATGTGGCGGTTTTGGTTGTCCGGCACGGACTGGGCGGCGTGGATGGCGTTTTCCAACGCGTTGGAGAGCAACGAACAGATTTCCGTATCGCTGAGGGGCAGTGTTTCGGGAAGCGTGGCGTCGATGGCGAGGGCAATGCCAGACTGTTTCGCCTTTGCGGCAAAGGAGGAAAGAATCAGATTGACGGTTTCGTGCTCACAAAAGCGGGTGGGGGTAAATGCGTCAATGTCTGACTGAACGGTTCTGAGATACTCTCTAATATCCTCAATGCGTTCGGACAACGCCAGCCTCTGCAAAAGCGTCACATGATGGCGCAGGTCGTGCCGGTAGGAAGCGCTGATCTGCTGCATCTCCCGCAGGGCGGAAAGCTCGGTTTGGGCCTGTTTCAGTTGGGTGTTGAGCATGTCCCGCTCCCTTTGAACCTCTGCCTGCTTTTGCGTTTCGGCGTAGTAAAAAAGCAGAATCACAAAGTACAGGGTGGACAGCACAAAGGGCATGAACTGCACCACGGCGCGGTTGCCGCTGGTTATGAAATCGGTGTATACGTTGGCGGCAAAGTCGTACAGGTAGTACAGTGCTGCTGGCAGCGTGCAAAACAGCAGGCAGGTCTTCACCGAGCGCTCCATCAAATGCCGGACGGACGCCGCCACATACCTGCGCAAAAGGAACAGCAGCACAAAGGCGACGACGATGTAAGCAATGTGGTCCATGGCGGCGGAGTCAAACAACTCGCCCGTTACCGCGCCAATCCAGCGGGGCGGCTGGCAGCAAAGGAAGGACAGCAGCATGCTGCTCACCGAGAGCAACCACGATTTTTTAAAAAACAGCGCGAGCCAGAACACCACGGGCAGGTGGGCTATCAGCGGATAAAGTTTGATGGCGGCATCCAAGCCCCAGAGCTGCTCGCAGACGAGCTGCACCGCGAACAGAAACACGGTGAAGCCCAAAAGCGCCAGTACGTTCTTTCTGGTGCGCGCCATTCCTGAAAAATCCGCAGCCAGCGCCACGCCGAAAAGCAGGGCGATGTAATAGCGGGTGAACGCAATGACGGTGCTCATTACTAAAAACCTTCCATCTGATAATTCAGATATTGCTGCCGGATCTCCTTCGCCTTGCCCTGGGCAACGGGGATGACGGACTGGTTTTGCAGCGTCATCTGCCTCTGGTCGATGGTATCGACGTACTGCATGTTCACCAGATAGGAGCGGTGGGGCTTTACAAAGCAGCCGAACTTTAAAAGCTTTTCGCAGGCCGCCGAAAAAGGCTCCGCGCACGCCACCACCCTGCCGGAGTTCAGTTGATACAGCACGTTTCTGCCCGTCACCTCGACATACACGAGATTGGAAATCAGGATTCTTTGGATTCCCTCGGTGCTTTTGACGACGATGGCGTCTTCCTCGTTTTGAAGCCGCATCTGTTCGAGAAGATCGTCAAAGGTGAAGAACAGCTTTTCCTTCGAAACGGGCTTGAGCACATAGTTGACGGCTTTAACAGAATAACTCTCCAGCGCGAACTCCGGGCTGGAGGTAAAAAACAGTATGGGTGCCGCCTTGTCGTGATAGCGGATTTCCTTGGCCACGTCGATTCCGGATACGCCCGGCATCATAATGTCCAAACAGTACAGATCAAACCGCTTTCCCTTCTCCAGGGTGGAAAGCAGGTCCACCCCGTTGGAAAAGGCGGCGTACTCGCAGGAAAGGTTCCGCGTGGTCCGGTACTGGTTGATGAACTGAACCATATTGGACAAATCGTCGATATGATCGTCACACAATGCGATTTGCAGCATAAAGGCCCCTCGTTTCCCTTTGGCTGCGTCAAGTGTACCATAATTGACCCGTTTCCGGAACGATTCATGTCGAAAAATTGATGTTTCGTGCTAAGGAAAGGCCGAACATGCCAAAATCTGATACGCTGGTTACACAAAATCAGTCCCTCATCATGAGATGCTTAGAAAGAGGAATGCCAATGTCAACACTGATTGCGATGACAGCCATCGTCGCGGTATCGGCTGTGATGGTGTGGTGGATTATCCTCACCCAGCGCAGGCTCGTGCAGCTGGAGGATAATATAACCAACAACATGAGCCAGATCGGAGCGCAGCTATCCGGCAGGTTTGAGGCGCTGGAATGCCTTATTGAGTCAGTCAACGCCTATGCCGATAAGGAATGCGGCAATCTGCTGGACTCCATCCGCGCGCGAAGATGTGTGATTACGGCATTGTCCACACCAGATGAAGTACAGCGCCAGGAGGGGATTTTTGCCGAAGTCTTGGACCAGATCGCGGAACTGGCGAAGCGCCGCTTAGAAATTGCAAAGGACCCGATGTTTCAAAAAGCGCTGGGCGCGGTGCAAAGCTTCGAGGGCATGATGCGCACCAGCCGGCTGCTGTTTAACGACAGCGTGGCCAAGCTGAACCGCGAAGTCCGAAGGTTTCCGAACGCCGTCATCGCCGGGTTGCTGGGCTTTCACAAAAGGGAGTATCTGACGACAGATACTGTGTCAGGCGAACTGGAAGCCCTGCCGCAGAGCGCGCCGCGCAAGGAAGCCGGAAGACTCCACAATAAACTGCTTCAAGGGTGAACCAAGGAAAAGAGATGTTCATGGGCAGGGAGAGGTCATCCTGCACCAAATAAATGAGGAGAAGGGGAGAAACGGAAACTGTTGAGCATTGTTCTGGCGCTTTGCATGAGTTTCTCCATGGCGCTGGGCGCGGTTGCCTTCGCCGAAAATGGCGAGAAAACCGTGTTGAGCATTCAAATCTCAAAGCAGCCCGACAAGCTCATATACTTTGACGGACAGACAATCACCTTAAATGGCATTGAGCTTATCATCAATTACAGCGACGGCACTTCGAGGTCCGTGACTACGGACGAAATAATAGCAGATAGACTGAGTTATGATGTAACGCACACAACGATGAGTTTCGACGGAGTAAATTCTCCTGTGCAAATCGAGTACGGTTCCGTACTTTCTGAACCGCTGAACATCATCATTATCAAAGATGTTCAGTACGTCAAGATATCGGATGCCAGCAGGGCAAACTTAAAAAACGCCTACATCGTTGGTGAGAACTTTGACCTGTCCGGTATGCAGCTTGAAGTAAAGTGGAAGGTCAAAGATACCAAAACGCAGAATGTCACCGAAACGGTCGAAATAATCCCCCGGGAACAGTTCAGTAGCATAGGAATATCTGTCACGCCGCAGCATGGTGCAAAGCTGACGGCAGGCACCCATGATTTAATAGCTGCGTATCCTGGCAGCAATACGGTTGAACTTGAGTTTCCCATCACCTTCACGGATGTCTCGACGCTGTCCGTAACGGAACAGCCCGTAAAGACCGCGTACAAGTACGGGGAAACGCTGGATCTGACCGGTCTACAGGTTCGTCTTGATTTGCTAAATGGCAGCACGAAGGTTGTGGACTTCAGTGAGTTCGATAAGTACGGTATCACCGTTTTCCCCGCCCATGGCACTGTACTGACCCACGCCACCAATCAAATAATGATTACTCACGGTCAGATAAGCATCGAGCATAACATCACCGTCACTCCGGTGGTAACGGGGATTTTATATGGAAGTGCTGTCTGGGTTTACTACGACAGGGCTAATCCAACATTGAACCTGAGTAAGCTCAATGTCAAGCTGACCAAGAGTGACGGCAGTACGCAGACTGTGCCATTCAGTGAGTTTGAATCCCACGGCATCACCACAGAACCGGCGCACGGCACTCCTCTGCCTGAGCCGAAATATGGCAAAGCGTACCAGTTGGAGGTCGCTTATCCGGTGCCGGGCGGTTCTTCCTTGAGGTACACAGGAAACGTATATGCGTTTCAAAAAGCTGTGCAAAATATCCGTGTCAAGACCGAGCCGTCACAGATCGCGAATCCTGCGAAGAGCATTGAGCAAAAGGATGTGTTGGATCTGAGCGGTCTTGAGGTGGAACTGATCTGGAACGACGGTTCGCCGAATACAACCGTAAACCTTGCGCAGTTCAATGACTATGGCTTAACTGTCAGCCCGGCAGACGGTACTTTGCTGAACACGATAGGCACGAACACCGTAACCGTCAGCCACACCTATACCAAGGACGGCACAAGCGAGACAGAGACAGCCAAAGACTCCTTCACATTCCCTGTTCAAGGGGTCACAAGCCTGGAGTGGTATGCCGAGTCTGCGAAAAAAGAGTACACCGCAGGCGAAG
>JBMNTW010000013.1:0-15679 GCA_050945935.1 Christensenellales bacterium | reverse complement strand
CTTATCCGCGTACTCCACCAGATTACCCAGGTACATAACGCCCACCGTGTCCGAAATGTGTTCCACAACGGACAGGTCGTGCGAAATGAACAGGTAGGTCAGGCCGTACTCGTCCTGCAGATCTTCAAGAAGGTTGATGATCTGCGCCTGAATGGAAACGTCCAGAGCGGAAACCGGCTCGTCGCAGACGATGAACTCGGGGTTCAATGCCAGAGCGCGGGCAATGCAGATGCGCTGGCGCTGGCCGCCGGAAAACTCGTGGGGGTAACGCTCCTTGTGGTACGGCTGCAGGCCGCAGGAGCGCATGATTTTGGTGATGTACGCGTCGTACTCCTCCGGAGGGACGATGTTGTGCTCGCGCACCGCTTCGCCGATGATTTCACCGACGGGAAGCCTGGGCGAAAGGCTGGAATAGGGATCCTGGAAGATGATCTGGATCCTCGGGCGGATCTTGCGTAGCTCGTTCTTCGGCAGAGAGGAAATGTCCACCCCGTCAAAAATCACTTCGCCGCCGGTCTTCTGCTCAAGGGCCAGAATGGTCTTGCCGATGGTGGACTTGCCGCAGCCGGACTCGCCGACCAGACCCATGGTCTGACCGCGCTTGATTCCGAAGGAAACGCCGTCCACAGCCTTGACACTGCCCACGACCTTGCCGAACATGCCGGCCTTGATCGGGTAGTATTTCTGGAGGTTCTTGACCTCGAGAATGTATTCGTTGTTGCTGGCGCTATTCTTTTCAGCGTTCATTCTGCGCCACCTCCTTGTCCGCATGCAGGTAGCAGGCAACAAAATGGGTCGGCGAAAGCTGAATCAGCTTCGGATACTCGCCGCTGCACGCGGGAATGCATTTATCGCACCTGTCCCTAAAATAGCAGTAGTTGGGCATGTTAATCGGGTTCGGCACGTTGCCGGGAATGCTGTAAAGCCGGTCCACACGCTTGTTGACCACGGGCTTGCTTTCCATCAAGCCGATGGTGTAGGGGTGCGCAGGGTTCAGGAACACTTCCTGCGCGGTGCCCTTTTCTACGACCTTGCCGGCGTACATAACCACAACGTAGTCCGCCATTTCGGCAACGACGCCGAGGTCGTGGGTGATGAGCATGATGCTGGAGTTGATCTTGTCCTTCAGCGTGCGCAGAAGGTCCAGAATCTGAGCCTGAATGGTCACATCCAGCGCGGTGGTGGGTTCGTCCGCGATGATCAGCTTGGGGTTGCAGGCCAGCGCCATGGCGATCATGATGCGCTGACGCATGCCGCCCGAAAGCTCGTGGGGGAACATGCGGTAAACGCCTTCGTTGTTCGCAATGCCCACCATCTCAATCATTTCGAGGGAGCGGGCTTTAACCTGCTCTTCGGTCATTTCCGGATAGTGGAGCTTGATGACCTCATCCAGCTGCTCGCCGATGCGGAACACCGGGTTCAGGCTGGTCATGGGCTCCTGGAAAATCATCGCCATATCCTTGCCGCGGATGCGCTGCATGGCCTCGATGGGGGTTTTGGCGATGTCATACACCATATCGGAACCGGCGAAGCGCACAGTGCCTTTCACAATCTGGCCCTGGGGGCGCTGCACCAGCTGCATGAGCGAAAGGCTGGTAACCGACTTGCCGCAGCCGGACTCGCCGACGACGCCCACGGTCTTGCCCACCGGCACTTCAAACGAAACGCCGTCAACAGCCTTGATGGTGCCGATATCGGTGAAGAAGTATGTATGCAGATCGTCAAACTCGACCACGTTGTTGGGGTCTCGCATTTCCGTCCTGAACTCGGACGGATCGACGTTCTTGCGGTTGCGCTGCTTTTCAATCTCGCGCGTGATCTTGGTGTTCTGTTTGGATATTTTACGGGCTTCCTTGGCGGAGATGTAGTTGACCTTCTTCGCCTCGGTGCGCTCTTTCTGCCTGCTGAACAGACTCATCGTTTTCACCTACCTTTTCATCTTGGGGTCGAATGCGTCGCGCAGTCCGTCACCCACAAAGTTGAAACCGAGCACTGTGAGGAGAATGAGCAGTCCGGCTGGCATCCAGATAAACCAGTAATTGGTCATGACGTATACGTTGGTTGCGGCGTTGATAATCGTACCCCAGGAAGCGAGCGGATACTTGACGCCCAGGCCAAGGAAGGACAGCGTCGCTTCGGTGATGATGATGTTGCCGAGGTTCATCGTGGCATTGACGATGAGCAAAGGCATGACGTTCGGCATCAGGTGGCGGAAAATCCTGCGCTTGACGCTGATACCCGTCGCCTCAGTCGCAACCATGAAGTCCTGCTCGCGCAGGGAGAGAATCTGGCCGCGGACCACACGCGCGATACCCGTCCAGCCCATGATGCCCAGCAGCACCATCAGCAGATAGATACGTATTTGGGGTGTGACCTTATAAGCGTCCAGAATCGAAACGAGGATGAGCAGCATGGGCGTCGTCGGGATGCAGTTGAACAAATCGACGAAGCGCATGATGAGGGTGTCCACCCATCCGCCGAAGTAACCGGAGATACCGCCCAGCACAACGCCGATAATCAGCTCGATGATAACGACCACGAAGCCGACCATCAGGGAAACGCGGCCGCCGTACATCAACCTGGTCAGCACGTCCATGCCGTTACCGTCGGTACCCAGGAGATGTTCTGCAGAGGGGCGGGAATACATGTCGATCAGCTCGGTGGGCATATCCGTCCTAATCACGTAGTTCGCGTTGGAGCGGATGATCGTGTATTCCTTTTCCTCGCCGTTTTCGTCGGTCACGGTAAAGGCTTCCGCCTTGTCCGTGATGGCGTTGCGGACCTCTTCCTTGAACGCGATGCTCAGGGTAATGTCCGAAGCGTTGGGGTTGACGATAATGTCGGAAATCGCGGCGAAATCTTTGCCGTCCTTCTGGACGACGATGTTGCCGTCTTCATAGCTGAGGCCGTAGCGAACGCCGTCAAACTCGAAGGAGTCGGACTTATTGTTCGCGGCAACCTCTGCGTTGATACGGAAACCAACGGAGTTCACAACGGGAAGGTCGGCATTGTCATAAGCGTCGAACACCTTCATGGACGCCACGGCGATTTCCGTGGGGGTGACGACGTCATACTCCCTTTCGCTGCCGACGATGGAGTACACCTCGCCCTTATAGGTCATGGTGGTTTCACCGGCGCCCAGGGCAGCCTCAAAGGCGGCCTTGAACTCGTCGGTGATTTCGATGCCGCCGGGCAGGTCTTCGTAGTCAACAAAAGCCTTGAGAACGTGGACTTTCGCTACGCTGATGGTGCTGGAAACGGCATAGAGATTGTCGCCCAGAACCTCAAGCTGGTAAATCGCACCGTCGAATCCTGTGAAGCTGGTTTCGCCGGAGTTGACGGCGAGCACCATCTTCGCCCTGGCGGAATTGTCAAAAGTGACGCCTTCCATGACGGTGTAACGGAGTTCTTTGTTGTAGATGGCGTTTGCGTACTGCACGGGCGTCAAATCATAGGTTTTGAAAACCTGTGCCTCGCCATACGGGGAAACAAGCCCGCCAAGGAAGGAAAACGCAAACATGAGGACAAGAATAACAAGTCCGGTGATGGCCAGCTTGCTCCTCATAAAACGCCTGAGGACCAGCATGGTGGGAGAGAGTACCTTAACGCGGCGCTCGTCATCCAAAGACGTGGTCAGAATCTGTTCTTCCTCGTCGGGAAGGACCTTTTTTTCGTTCATATCAAAGCCGTTCATGTACTCACCTCCTTAGTTCGCTCTTACGCGCGGATCGACCACTGCGTACATAATGTCCGCCAGCAGCAGGCTGATCTGGGTAAGAATGATGATAAAAGTCATGTAGAACATGGTGAAGGGAATGTCTCCTCCGACCAGTGCCTGGTAAGACGTCCATCCAATACCCGGAATCTGGAACAGCGTTTCCGTAATCAGCGCGCCGCCGAACATGGAGGGCAGCAGATAGGAAAGATATGAAACCAGAGGAATCAGGGTGTTCCTGAAAGCATGCTTATTAATGACCACCTTTTCGGGGAGGCCCTTGGCGCGCGCGGTGCGGATGTAGTCGGAGTTCAGCACTTCAAGCATGTTCGTACGCGTATAGCGCATCAGACCGCCGATGCTCAGCATACCGAGGGTGAGCACAGGCAGAATGTAGTGAGCCGCGATGTCCATAATCTTGCCGAACTGCGTGAGCTGCTGGTGATATCTTCCGACCATGCCATATAGATCCAGCCATTGCAGCTTGATGGCGAATATATACTTAAGTAACGACGCCAGGAAGAACGTGGGCAGAGATATACCCATCATCGCAAAGACCGTGACGGCGTAATCTGTTTTGCTGTATTGTTTTCGCGCGGCTAGAATTCCCAAAGGAATGCCGCAGCCGAGCTCTATCACCAGTGTGATAGCACTCAAAATAAGGGAGTACCAGATGACTTCCTTAAATTTATCCACAACGGGCACGGTGAACTGCCAGCTGTCGCCAAATTCGCCCTGCAGGGCTTGGCCGACCCAATGCACATACCCTTCCGGGATGCTCTTATCCATACCGTAGTATGTGTTCAGCTGTTCGAGCCACTCGGTGTAGCTCTTGCTGTTCTGGCCCATGGAGCGCTGCCTGGCCAGATTCTCCACATAGGAGGTGGGCATGCAGCGGATGACCGCGTACACGATCAAAGAACCGAAAATAATGATGAAGAAAGCCAGTATAAGGCGTCTTACAAGAAACTTGCGCATAGGAAAACCCCGCTCTCTCATTTTTTACGCCATTTAGGCGAGGCCCCATAAATCGACAAATACAGACTGAATTTGGATGATATCGTTCAAGTTCATAAGGATGTTGAGCCCACGTTATGTGGGCTCAACACCAGTCAGCCTAATTCTGTCTGATTATTTTCTGGGACCGGCTACGACCTTACCGTCCTTAACGATGAAGCCAGCAGCCTCGAAGTAACCAAGGGCAGCCTGGAGGGCAGCAGCATAGCGTTCCTCCTGCGTCATGTCGGAAGTGTAGATGGGGTTGCCATTCACATCCACAGAGAACGCATGGACATAACCTTCGTCGGTCGGCTGGGGAGCCGCCCAAGAGGTGTTAGAGATCGGGTACTGGATGACGGAGGCAGCGTCGCCGTAGTAGCTGTTGACCGACACGTCGCGATACACAGCGAACACGGTGGCAAGAGCCTTGCGCAGGCACTTGGATTCATAGGAATCCGGCACGCCAGCCACGTTGATGGTAGCAGCGTTGAGGCCCAGGTAACCGTAGCCGAGGTTGTCAACGCGGACAGTGGTCACAACGTCACCGGTGAGCTCACCGTTGGAGTTGTAGCCGCGGATTTCTTCGAAGTAGGCGCGGGAACCGGTCAGCTCGCCAGCGTCAACGGTGCCGGCAGCAACAGCGGCCGCAACTTCGGAAGAAAGGGTGGTCTTGAACTGAAGGTTCTTGGTCTTGGGTTCGCCCTTGTAGTAGTAGGGGTTCGCCTCGAAGTAAACGATCTTGTTCTCGTACTTGACGAACTTGTACGGACCAGCGCCCATGGGCTTGGTTTCCTTCGCCTTGATCAGGGACAGGTCGCCATAGGGATGACCGAACTTGTTGTTCTCGTAGTCGTACTGGGCAGGATCGCCGTAGTAGTGGAGAGGAGCGATGCTCACGCCGCAGATGGAGTACACAGCGGGAGCGTTGAAGCCTTCGGTCTGCACCTGAACGGTGTACTGATCCAGCTTCTTGATGCCGGCGATGTTCGGCACGCCGCCCTGGCCCTCGGGATCGAGGAGACCGAAGTGGGTAACGAACTTGCCAGAAGCTTCGCCGCGGACGCTGGCGCCGACAGCGGACTCGGTGCCGGCATAAGCTTCGGCATCGCCGCCGTAAGCAGCATAGGTCTCAGCATAGTAGTCGTCCAGGGTGGGAACGTCGTCACCTTCGAGAGACCAGGTCTTGCCGGTGGCAGCGCCCACGAACTTGCCCTCGTCGTTGAAGGAACCGAAGCCCCACATCGCCATACCGTACATCACATGGAGCTTTTCGTTGTCCTTGATGTCAGCGGCGGTACGGCCGTTGGCGTACTTGTTGGCGTAGTCATCGTTCACATACTTGCCCAGCACGTAGGTAACGATGTTGGCAACGTCGTTCTTCCAGCTCTTTTCAACTTCTTCCCAGAAGAACTTCTGCTGTTCTTCGGTCCAGGAGTCAGCGGAAGACCAGACGTGGTCGGGGCCGGCAGCGTAGATGGCATCGGCCACAGCCATGTACTTCGCATACAGCTCATCAGAGGTCTGGGTGAGGTAGTTCTTCAGACCGATGATGGGGTAGGAGTTGATGGTGGAGGAGCCCACATAGCTGGGATCCAGGTACACATAGTAGGTGAAGATCAGGTCGTCCGCGGTCACGGGCTTGCCGTCGCTGAACTTCAGATCCTCGCGGAGCTTCATGGTGTAGGTGGTGATGTTGGCGTCCTTGTCATAGTTGACGTCGACGTTTGCAGCACCGGTGTAGAGGTAATCCGTACCGTTGAAGTTCACCGTTTCGCCTTCGATGGCATTGTAGATGATGCCGCCGAGACGGTCGGTGGTCAGCGGGCTGATCTGGGTCATGGCAACGACGTCCTGGTCGTAACCCGTGTCAGCGTAGAAGGAGCTGAACTTCTCAGAGAAGGTGTCATAAGCCACAACGAGGGGATCGTTGGGGTCCACCATCTCGATGGTTTCCGGTTCGGCAAGCCACAGCCAGTAGGTGGTCATGTCAGGGGTGACAGTTTCCATCTTCACGCGCTGGGTGGAGAACACGGTGGAGTTCTGGCGCTGATAGGTGGGCAGTTCGACGGCCCAGTCAGCAATCTCGTCCAGAGCCAGCTTGTAGATCGCCTTGCGGTAGGCCTGATCGTCGCTGGTGCGGGCATCCATGATGTACTGGTCCAGCTTGGAAGAGGTGATGCGGTAATGGTTGGAGTCAGAACCGCCAAGACCGGGAACGTTGCTGGAGTGATACACCTGGTACATATCGGGGTCAATGGTAGCGCCCCAGGCAGCCGTCCACATATCCTGCACACCGGCGTCAAGAGCATCCCACAGGACGTTGGGGTCCGACGGGTCATTGATGTTGATCTTGATGCCGATGGAAGCGAAAGCGGCCTGAGCGTCAGTCAGCATCGCGAAGGCAGGGTGGTCACCAATACCATCGCCGGGGATGATGACTTCGTACTCAAGGTACGACTTGCCATCCGGACGGGTAGCAACTTCCGTGTAGGTCTCTTCCTGCTGAGGACCCGGGGTCGCTTCAGCATTGGGAGCGGGCGTTACTTCAGGCTCATTGGTTGCGGGCGCGCATCCGGTGACGAATGAAGCGACCATCATGCAAGCAACCAGGAGCGCAACGAGCGCCAGGTTCTTTTTCTTCATTTTTTACCCTCCTTATCAATTCGCCAATGCAGCAAGCAATTTTGAATCAACCAAATTGCGTGTGCATCTTGCTTTTTCAACTATACTCAACTATGTTTCAACTGTCAATATACATGCTTGCATATTCTGCTTGAATATCCTGCATGTTTGCACTTTTTGTCTGAACTTTTAAAAAAAAAAGCAGTTTCAGTCCTCTTCGAGAGGTTGTTGTTTTATGGTTATAATGGGAATGGAGCGCTGATACCTCCACATTGCGAATGCAATTATGAACATAAAAAGCGCCAATCCCAAAAACGCCAGCTCTTTTGCAGTTTCAAAAACCTGCTCCGTCAAAAGGAACACCAGCGTGCCGGCGGCCGTCAGCGCGGAAGTAACCATCAGCCCGACGGTGGCGGTTTTCAAATCCCCCACCACGGAGTCGCGTTCCTTCTCGGTCATCTCGCGCCTGGCGAAAAACTGCTTGATGGCGGCATACACCATCATGGCGACGGGCAAAAACATGCACACATAGGGAATGGACACCCACATCCGCCTGTTGCCCGTGGTGTCCAGCAGTCCCGCTGTAACGAAAAGTGCCGCGCACACAACGGCGGCTGCCAGAAAAAGGATGCGCATGCGAAGCAGCTTTTCGTCGGAAACGTCATATCTGTAATAGTCGCCCTTATAGGTGACTTCGTATTTGATGCGGTTGCCCTTTTTGCCGACGAGCTGCGGCGTCATGTCGTACTGTTTCGCGTAATGCTTCTTGGATTTCATCAAGTAACCCCCCGGGCGTGATGCGCTTATTCTATCACGACCGGGGGGTCGGGGCAAACGCGAAATTTTACAATTTGTCAAAAAGCTCCTTCAGCTTGGGAACGGACATGAACTCTGCAAGCGTCAAACCGCACTCGCCCAGCTCCCTCTGGTTGGCCGTGCCCTTCTTCGCGTCCGCGTGGTAGTCCGAGCCGGCGGAAATGAACAGCCTGCCGGTGTAGCGGTCCAGCACGTCCTGCCAGATTTCCTCGCGTTTGCGCTTGTCCTTGCAGCTGGTCTTGTCGTAGGTGTACCTGCCTTCGATGCCGTCCAGCCCCGCTTCGACGAGGGTGTCGATGTATTCCCAGCGGGTCATTTTTCTGCCGTCTTTTTCCACCACCTCGTCGATGAGCATGGGATGAGCCAAAATGGCGATGCCCCCCGCCCTATGGATGGCGTCGATGATGTGGATTCCCGACGGCTTCTCCCGTTCCACCGAAAGATAGGGGTCCTCCCGCACCAGCAGCTTGGCGCTTTTCCAGTCGGGGGTGTAGCCCTTCAGGGCCATCATGTCAAAGATTCTCTTTTTCTGCAGTTCCAGAATGTCGATGCGCTTGCCGCCCAGGGAGAGGATCTCCTCCATGTCCATGGCGTAGCCCCGTTCGTTCAGGCGCCTGACCGTTTCGATGTACGCGTTCGCCTTGCTGTGGGCGATCTGCCTGGCTTCCTCCACCATGATGTCGCCGTCCCAGTCGCAGCCCAGGCCGACGATGTGCACGTCCTGCACGGTGGTCTCGCAGGAGAACTCGATGCCCCGAAACAGCGCCACGCCCTGGCTTTTAGCAAATTCCACCAGATCGAGTTCGCCGTTTCCGGGGATGCGGGCGGTTTTCGGGGGGATCACGTCGTGGTCCGTCACCGCAAGTATTTGAACGCCCCTGTTGACTGTGTTCATCACCAGTTCGTAGGGCGTGTCGTTTCCGTCGCTGTTGACGGTATGGGAATGAAGATCGACCGGATAAGGAGCTTTCATATTCGTTTCCTCAATAATATGGGTTGAATGAGAGCAAGATTCGAAAAAATTACGAAAGTTCAAGGGTTTCCCCCGCAAAGACGCGCATGTGCCGCTCCATCAGTGCGCCGGCTGCGCGCTCCACGCCTTCGTCCAGCTTGATGGGGTTGATTTTCGGGTCCGCCAGCAGTTTTCTGGTTTCCTCAAGGTAGACGTTCTTCAAAGCGGTGGAAATGTTGATCTTCGCAGCACCCAGCTGCGCGAGTTTGTGGAACGCTTCCACCGAAAGCCCCGTGCCCCCGTGGACGACGATGGGGGTGCTTTCCCTGCCCAGCCGCTCCACCAGCTCGTAGTTCAGCACCGGAACGCCCTTGTAGACCCCGTGGGCGGTGCCGATGGAAGGCGCGATGGCGTCCACGCCGGTTTTTGCGATGAAGTCCATGGTGTCCTCAAAGGTGGCGGGGCGGGCTTCGTCGTGGGAGATGTCGTCCTCCACGCCGCTGATGACGCCCACCTCCCCCTCCACCGCGACGTTACGGGCGTGGGCGTATTCCACCATCTCTCTGGTTTTTTGGATGTTTTCCTCCATGGGCAGGGCGGAAAAGTCCATCATCACGGCGTCCCAGCCGGCGTTCACACAGGCTTTGGCGAGTTCCGCGTCGGTGCAGTGGTCGAGATGGATCGCCACTTTGACCTTCGCGTCCTTTCTCAGGCCATCCAGCATACGGAACATCGGCTCCACGCCGTAGCGCCGGACCGTTCCCGTGGACGGCTGGAGTATGACGTTCCGGTTTGCCCTTTCTGCAGCTTCGATGACGGCTTTGGCGGTGTTGTAGTTGAGGATGTTGATGGAGGCGACTGCTTTTTTCTCGGCTTTTGCCTGCATGAGGATGGCGGTGAAGAGATTTGTCATCGGTACCCCTCCTTTTCGGGTCGATACATGGTTGTTTATGTATAGACAAGTTCGGTTCAAAAAAAGGGATGGCTGTGAAAAGCCGTCCCTTGGATTCCGGTCGTTAGAACCGCGAGTAGTGCCTTTATGCCTCGTACTCGAAGTGAAGCTTGACCTTGTCTCCCCTGAAGAGCACCTTGGTGTATTCGAAGATGGTGCCTTCCGCCGTTTTGTTGACGTCCTCCAGCATCAATATGGGGTATCCCCTGTCGATCTGCAGAAGGTCCGCCTCTTCCGCGTTGGCGGGAACGGACTCCAGCGATTCGAACACCGAAGCCGCCTTGTAACCGAACTGGCGCTCGACGATAACGCAGAGCTGTTCGCCTTCAAGGTCGGCCTCTTCCAGGCCGGGGCAAAGGGAGACGGGAATATAGGAACGATGCAGGCTGATGGGCTGGCCGCCGGTGTAGCGGATGCGCTCGATGAAGGTCACCAAATCACCGGGAGCGATGCCCAGCGCCATTGCAATGTTGTTGTTCGCGGGGATGATTTCAAAATGAACGAGACGGGTGCGGATTTCGTAACCCATCTGCTCCAGCTGCTCGCGCACGCCCATGTAGGCGGGAGAACGGGTGACGATCTTGGGCTCGGAAACAAAGGTGCCCTTGCCCTGTACGCGGTACAGCAACCCCTCTTTCACAAGCATGGTGATGACCGAGCGAACAGTCATCCTGGAAAGCCCGTAGCGCTTGCTGAGCTCGTTTTCGGAAGGAATCGCGTGGTTCACCTTCCACTCGCCGTTCATGATCGATGTGCGGAGCAGATCCTCCAGCTGAGCGTATAAGGGCTTGGGGTTATTCCTGTCCAGCATGCTTGCCTCCCGTAACATCATGTAATACCAGTCCAAAATGTTATAATGAATATCCTTTGGTTTACATGATTATACAGGCAAAGGTCAGCTGATGTCAACAACCCGGCATGCCGTAAAACAGGTGTGAATACCGGCTTTACATGCGCCTGGGCGCGTGTGTCGTACTTGTATATATAAGTTAACGCAAGACGGTGTTGCTGTCAAGCATTTTCTTCCTGACTGCAATTGTTTTCTGATTGACGAAAAATTCACACTTTTACCGCCATCGCTCCCGCCTTTTGCGGTTTTTCTGCGTACTTTTAAAAAAACATCCGGCACTTTTTTCCATATTAATATACGGCCTTTTTAAAGCGGACCGGAGCAGATAAAATGAGCAAAAAAATTTGTCCCGGGCCTTCAGAAAAAGCTATTGACATCCGTCGTGTATTTGATATAATAACTCTCGTCGATTTGCCCGGTTCGTCTAGTGGCCTAGGACACCGCCCTCTCACGGCGGCGACAGGGGTTCGACTCCCCTACCGGGTGCCACAAAAGAAGCCTTGAATGTTTCAAGGCTTTTTTCTTTTGCCGGTACTGCGGTTTTTTCCGCACTTCTGACGGTCTGTGAAGTAATTTTCTACATTTCGCATGTTTATGCGATTGTAACTTGTTATGCGCCATAAGTTATCGCCAATAAAGCCCGAAGGCCGACTTGCCTGCGGGCTTTTTTGTATGTTCAGAGATTTACGTTCCGCAATACGTCACATACCGGCGTGAAGATGGCGGCGGCAGCTGTGCGAAAGCCTGCTGCTCCTGCGTGCGGGTATAGGGTTGGGATAAAACGTCTAAAAGCTTCAGCATCTTCCCGAAGTCCCGCGCTTCCACCGCCGCGTCCAGCGCTTCCTCCACCTTATGGTTTCGGGGAATCACGGCGGGGTTGCTGCTTTTCATCCTTTCTTCCGCTTCCCTTTCCCCTTCCTTCTGGCGCTTGCGCCTCTGCTTCCATTTTTCCATCCAGCCTTTGAACTCTGCGCTTTCAAACAGCGCGCCGTCTTCGGTACTGCCGTTGGTCAGGGCAGCAAACGTGTTGGTGTAATCGGCGGAATGCCTGTGCATCAGGGAAAGAAGCTCGTTCGCAAGCGCTTCGTCCTCCGGTTCTTCGTTGAAAATCCCCAGCTTTGCCCGCATGCCGGAAAGCCAGTAACCGCGGTACAGCCCTTCAAAGCCGGTAATCACCTCCTGGGCGAACTCCAGCGCCCTGTTGTGCTCGGCATGGAGCAAAGGAAGCAGCGTTTCTGCAAACCGCGCCAGATTCCACTGGGCGATGCCCGGCTGGTTTTCGTAGGAATATCTGCCCTGCGAGTCGATGGAGCTGAACACCGTTTCGGGGTCGTAGGCGTCCATGAAGGCGCAGGGACCGTAATCGATGGTTTCGCCGCTGATGGCCATGTTATCGGTGTTCATCACGCCGTGGATGAAGCCCACGAGCTGCCATTTCGCAATCAGCTCCGCCTGCCGGCGCACAACCTCCCGAAGCATGAAAAGATACCGGTCCTCCCTGCCCTCCAGTTCGGGAAAATGCCGCCAGATCGCGTAGTCCGCAAGCGCGCGCAGGTCTTCTTCCGTGCCGAACTCCAATGCGTACTCAAAGGTGCCCACGCGGATGTGGCTTTGCGCCACGCGGGTGAGCACCGCGCCGGGAAGAACCTCGTCCCTTATTACCCTTTCGCCCGTCAGCGCCACGGCGAGGCTTCTTGTGGTGGGAATGCCCAGCGCGTGCATCGCTTCGCTGATGATGTATTCCCGAAGCATGGGACCCAACGTGGCTCTGCCGTCCCCCTGACGGGAATAGGGCGTTCTGCCCGAGCCTTTGAGCTGAATGTCGAACCGTTCACCGGAAGGCGTGATCTGCTCGCCGAGCAGGACGGCGCGACCGTCCCCCAGCATGGTGAAGTAGCCGAACTGATGACCGGCATACGCCTGCGCCAGCGGAACGGAGCCGTTCGGCAGGGCGTTTCCGGCGAGGATTTCCACACCTTCTTTGCTTTTCAGTTCCGAAGCGTCCAGCCCAAGCGCTTCCGCAAGCGGCGCATTCAGAATGACGAGTTCGGGCGCGCGCACCCGCTCGGGGAATTTTATGCTGTAAAACGTTTGGGGCAGATTCTTATAGCTGTGTTCCAGATTCCATCCGTTTGCCATGGTATTCCTTTCTTTTGATGGCGGTTATTTGGCTATTGCACATACTCAAAACAGGCGTGGCGGCTGGTCAGGTCGAAAAGCACGCTTTCGCCCTTTGTGAACCGGAACCGCGCTTCGCAGTTGGAACTTTCGTGGATGACGCGCGTCATGCTTCCCTTATGAGGGGCGTACAAAGGCTGCCCCGCAGGGCTTTGTATGTTAATTTCAAGGCGGTACTTCCCCTGCGCGAGGATGAGTTCCGTCTGGGAATGCTTTAGAATCCTTGCGCCGCGGTAAGTCGCCAGACGGTATTCCCTGCCCTGATAGAAAACCGCGCAGATGCAGCCCCAGAACTTCAGCCCGCAAAAGGGGATCTTCGCCGCGGACGCCATGACGGAACAGGGCTCGTCGAAGCTGTTGCACTGTACCCAGACGTAACTTGTTGGAAAGGAACACCCGCTGTCGCCCTCAATATATCCTTTTCCGCCCGTGAAGTCCAACGCTTTCCCGTTGAGGGTCAGCGTTCCCGTGATGTCGTGGTCCATGCTGACCACGCTGTGACAGCACTCCATCGGAAGGAACCGGAAAGGACCCATGATGTCCGAAGCGAGGGGTGTTAAATTGCGATAGCGCAGTGTGCCCGTGAGCGTCAGCGCTTCCGTTTGAACGTTCAGCTCCAGACCGTCCGGTCCGAAGCGGTTTCCGCCAAGACGCACCTGTGCCGGTCCCGTTGAATAATACTCCTTCACCCCAAAGGGGACGTGATACGCCCGTTCCCCGTCCGCCACCTGAAGAAAGGCCCCGTCTCCGGCCTTTCCCGCGATGAGCGCCAGCGCGGCGTCTCCTTTTTGGTGCTTGAAGTACCAGCCTTCAAACGCCCTACTCAACCTTGATGCCCCTTTTGGCAGGATTGTCTATCAAATTGCCGTGCTCGTCGAAACGGGAACCGTGGCAGGGGCAGTCCCAGGTGCGTTCCGCCCTGTTCCACCGCAAAGAGCAGCCCATGTGCGGGCAGCGCTTGCCGGGAAGAATCAGGTTGCCCAGCGCGCTGAACCCGTTCACCAACAGCTGCGGCTGCAGCATGGAACGCTGGGGGGAGAACAGCTCCTCGTACTCGCTGCTGCCCAGCGTAATCAAATCCCGCAGCACGTTCGCCGCCACCATGGAGCCTGTCATTCCCCACTTGTTGAAGCCCGTCGCCACATAGATGTGGGGCGCAGACTTTCGATGCACGCCGATGTAGGGCACGCCGTCCAGCGTCATGCAGTCCTGCGTCGCCCAGGCGTATTTTTCCTTCGCGTCCGGATAGGCGGTTTTCGCCAGCTGCCGGAGTTCTTCGTAATTGCCGCCCTTGGCTCCGGTTTTATGGTCGCCGCCGCCGATAAGCAGAAGACCGTTGTAGTTTCGAAACGAGTTGCCTTTTTCCTGCTCGTCCACATACATGCCGTCCACGTCCGGCGCGTTTTCCAAAGCGATGACATAGGAGCGGTGCTGGTACATTTTGAGGAAGTACATTCCCGGAATGTTGACCAGCGGAAAATGCGTGGCGAGCACGATTTTTTTCGCCTTGATGACGCCGTTTTTCGTGACGGCGGTGTTTTCCCTGATTTCGGTTACGAAGGTGTTTTCATACACCGTCAGCTCGTTCGCCAGCGCCAGCAGCAGCTTCAACGGGTTGAACTGGGCCTGATTCTCCATGCCCAGCGTTTCCGCCGTCTGAAACGGAAGGGGCGGCGAATCCTGAAACACCGGTTTGATGCCCAGTTTTTCATAGGCTCTGGCTTCGTCCACCACCTTTTTGCGGTTTGTGAGGCTGTAGGTGTAGGCGGTTTTGACCTCGAAATCACAGGGGTAGGTTTCCGACAGCTTTTCGTAGTCCTGCCGGGCGGTCATGTTGGCTTCGTAGTACCTGCGCGCGTCGTCCACGCCGTTCTTTTTGATGAGCTTCTGGTAAATCAGCCCGTGCTGGGCGGTGATTTTGGCTGTGGTGCTGCCCGTTGTGCCGCTGCCGACACGCTTCGCCTCCACCACAACGCAGGATACGCCCGCCTGCTTGAGCTTATGGGCGCACAATATCCCTGCCATTCCGCCGCCGATGATTAAAACGTCGGTCTCGATGTTTTCCTGAAGCGTCTGCGGCGGTCGGACCGCTTCCTTTACGCTGTCCTGCCAGACTGACTGATGCATTGCCCCTCCCTGATCGCTTTGAACCTTTGGGTTATGTTCTCTTATTCATGCAGGATGATAAAATCATTCCCTGCCGCGGCCCGGCGGCGCAGACAGCCGGTCAGCCGCGCGGCGGGGTACATACCTGTCACCGCTAGTATTCCCCAAACGGGGCGCGATGAATCGAAGTTCGGGGTTTATGCAATTGCAAATGGCGGGCGCGGCCTGTGGTTTTTTCACGGTTAAGACCGGCAAAAAACTCCGCCCGCCCATTTTGCGCGGGCGAGCGGCGTGGGAAAATGGCGCGATTTTATGAGTCTTGGTGTTATGGAGAGGTGCAGCGCTTGTAGAAATCTGTGGTGAAAAGGAAAATCGCTCCCGCGGGGGGAGCGACGAGATGCGCAACGGCCAGATATACGCCGTCTGGAGAATTTCAATCCACGCTCCCGCGGGGGGAGCGACAAAGGTGTGATTGATTGGCTCAAACTT
>JBMNTW010000012.1:0-16155 GCA_050945935.1 Christensenellales bacterium | reverse complement strand
GGCGAAAAAGGCCATCGAGCGCAAGACCGGCGCCCGCGGACTGCGCTCCATCCTCGAAGAGGTCATGCTGGACGTGATGTTCGAAATCCCCTCCAGAGAGGATGTTGAAAAGTGCATCATCACCAGGGAAACCATCGAGAAGAAGTCCGCGCCCCTGTTGGTGTGCGCGAAGAAACCCAGGCTGAACTCCGGCGATCTGGCCGTGAACGACTAGTTACAGCCGCATGAAGACATAAACGAAACCCCCGCCGCCGCGATGCAACGCGGTGACGGGGGTTTTATATCGTTCTGTGTGGTGTAACGGCAGCCGGAACGCCGGCGGATAACGTCAAGCAAATCCCAAACCGGCACCGGTGGACCGAAAACCGCTTTTTGTGGACCGACGCAAAGCAGTCAGAAATCTTTCTGGGAAAATAGCAGCGCCGCGCCCCGGATTCCGGCGTCATCCCCCAGCACGGAAGGTAAGAAACGCATGGGGTACTCCTTCGCCATGGGCATCAGTTCGAAGAAGCGCCGTTCCACCCTGTCAAACAGCAGCGAGCCGAACTTGCCCACGCCGCCGCCGTAGATGAGCGTTTCGCAGTTGATGAGCTGATACACGTTGTAAAATGCCCTTGCAAGGCCTTCGGCGGCCCTATCCACCACCTCAATCGCCAGCGCGTCGCCCAGTTTGGCGGCTTTTGCGATGTGTTTGGCGGTGATGTGTTCGGCTCCGTTCGCAAGTTCCGGCAGGATGCTGAAAACGCCTTCAGACAGGCGGATTCTCGCGTAGTTCGCCATGCCGGTGCCCGAACTCATGGCTTCCACACAGCTTGCTCGACCGCAGCCGCAAAGGTTTTTGCCGGAATCCGTAACAAAAAGGTGGCCCAGTTCGCCCGCCGCGCCGTAGGAACCGTGAAACAGCCTTCCGTTCAGAATAAGGCCGCAGCCCACGCCGGTGCTGATGGTCACATAGACCATGTTTTTGCTGCCTTTGCCGGCGCCAGCTGAAAACTCTGCCAGCGCGGCGACGTTGGCGTCATTGTCCGCCAGGCAGGGCACGCCAAAGTGCCTTTCCGTCTCGGCTTTCACGTTTTTTCCAACCCAGTTCGGCAGGTTCGGGGCGGTGAGAAGCATACCATCGTGCACATGCCCCGGAAGGCCGATGCCCACACCTTTTAAATCCAAACGCTGTATCTTCGCGTCAAGAAGCAGTGCGTCCAGTTCTGTGCCGATGCGTTTCAGCATTTCCTCAAAGGGAAGGAAGGGCGAACTTTCCATCGTTCTTTTGGAAACGAGGTTGAAGTCGCCGTCAAAAAGGCCCAGAGCGGTCTTGGTGCCGCCCACATCAGTGCCAACGGTATAGCGCATGGATTTCCTCGCTTTATGGGGAATCGAGCAACAAAGCCTTTACACCGGTAACAACGCGGTTTATATTTATTTTACCAGAAAATAACGGAGGTCGCCATGAGCAAGATATACATCACAGGTCATCGGAACCCTGATACGGACTCAATCGTTTCGGCAATGGCGTACGCCGCTTTGAAAAATGCTCTGGGGGAAAGGGACGCCGTCGCCGTCCGGCTTGGCGAGCTCAACAACGAGACCATGACGGTGCTGGAACGGTTCGGGTTCGAACCGCCGGAACTTATCACCACCGTCAAAACTCAGCTTTCGGACGTGCAGTTCGACCGGCCTCCCATCGTGGGTTCGGGGGTGACGGTGCGCACCGCGTGGGACATTATGCTCACCCACAACGTGCAGATGCTCGCGGTGGCGGACGAGGAGTGCAAGCTCGTGGGCGTTTTGAACGTGTCCGACATTGCCGAGCACGACATGCGCTCCGCCCACGACGGCCTTTTTGTGGAAGCCACCGCCTTCAACCTCGCTTCCGCACTGGAAGGCCAGCTCATCAGCCAGACGGACGACTGGGAGACCATCTCGGGGCCCATTCACATCTCCACCGACGACGTGGAGTACATGAACGACGAACTGTGCGGCGGCGCCGTGCTCATCGCCGGCAACCAGAAGGGCATTGTGGAGGCGGCAATCAAGTCCAACGTGCGCTGCCTGGTGCTCTGCCAGGTGGACGCGGGGACGGACATTCACAACAGCGCCTGCCAGTCGGACATGTGCGTCATCTCCACCCATTATGATCCGTACCGCGCTTCCCGCATGATCAGCCATGCCATTCCCGTTTCCAACCTGATGCGCACCGAGGGCATCGTGAGCTTCCATATCGACGATTTTTTGGACGATGTGCGAAACACCATGCTCAACAACCGCGCTCCCAGCTATCCCGTGCTGGATTCCGAGGGAAGGGTGCTGGGAACGGTCTCCCGTTATCATCTGCTGAACCACAGCAGGAAAAAGGTCATCCTGGTGGACCATAACGAAATGTCCCAGTCGGTCCCCGGTTTGGAACAGGCGGAACTGCTGGAGATCATCGACCACCACAGAATCGCCGATCTGCAAACGAAAAACCCCGTTTATTTTCGCGGCGAGCCCGTGGGCAGCACCACGACGCTCATCGCCTCTTTATACTTTGAACACGGCGTCACCCCCAGCCGCAACATGGCGGGGCTGATGGCGGCAGGCATTATTTCGGACACCGTCATGTTCAAGTCCCCCACCTGTACGGATAAGGACAAACGAATGGCGTACCGGATGGTCCAGCTTTCGGGCATCGACATCGACAAGCTGGGCATGGAGATGTTCTCCGCCGCCGTGTCCACCGAGAATCTGACGCCCGAAGCCCTTTTGATGCGCGACTTCAAAGAGCTGAAGATCGGAGACAGAAGGGTGGGCATCGGGCAGGTCACCTGCATGAGCTACGATACGCTGGAGCACATCCACGACGAGCTGCTCAAGTGCATGGAACAGGTGCGAAAGTCCAGAAGCTGCGATCTGGTGCTGTTGATGCTCACCCAGATCATCGATGCCGGCACACTGCTCCTGTACGTTGGGGAAGGGGCGGAGGACCTGCTCGCCCGGGCATTCACCGGCTTCGAACTGCGCAGTTCCGAGCATTACATCGTGCTTCCCGGCGTGATGAGCCGCAAAAAACAGGTGGTGCCGAACATCTCCGCCGTGCTGGATTAACCGGCTTCGGGCATGATATAAAGCGCCACCCTGCCCTGCTCAAACACCTTTTCGCAGTGTTCGGCAAACCAGTCTTCGTCCACGTCGTAACTTCGGCGTTCGGTGTTGCTGATCAGAACATAATCGATTCCCCAGGCCGTCAGTTTTTCCGCTGACGGCTTTTCGTACAGTTCCTCCACGGCGTCTTGGCGCTCCTTGTAGTCCAGACCGTGGTAATGCAAGTAGGACGGGGAACCGCAAAGCACGTTCCTGCCGCAAAGGGCGGCGATGGCGTTGTTGTGGTTGATGGCGGTCAAAAACAGGGCGTCCTTCGGCGTGTTTTCCTCCACGTACTCCGAAAGGGCAACATCGTTTGCTGAAAACAGCTCGTAGTCGGATACGACCTCCCGCACCAGCGTCAGCGCGCCCGAAACGGTGCAAAGGGCGATTGCGAGCACGGCGGCGACAGCGCGCATCAGGCGGAACTTCTTTAACCTGTCGAACACGTCCACCAGATAACCCGCCACAAGGCCGCAGGTGAAAAGGTGCCAGACGAACAGCAGCTTGTTGTTGTCGTAGGGGTTCGGCTGGAAGATGATGACCTCGCAGATGGCGAGTATGGCGAGCCCGCCGGCGTAGAGCTTTCTGCTGTCTTTATCCGCCTTGAAAAAAGCGGGCAGAATGAGCAGATAGGGAAGACCGATGTTTTTGATGTAGAACCAGAAGTAATTGTCCCCGTCGTTGGCCCAGTTCCAGCCAAAGCGCAGAAAACCCTGACCGGTGCTCTGCTTAAATGTGAAGAACAGCAGCTGGGGCAAAGCCAGTACAAGCGTTGCTGTGGCGTAGACCGCCCAGGAGCGCATTGTCCGCCAGTGCACGCCCTTTTTGGCGACAGAAAAGAGCAGCAGCACCGCGGACACGATGCCCAGTGCCAGAAACGAATGTGTGTGCACCAGCGGCAAACAGCCCGCCAGCACACCCAGGGGAAGAAAGCAGCGCTCCTCGCCCTCGATGGCGGCGCGGTACAGCAAAAACAGGCACGCAAAAAGCAGCGTCCAGCCAAAAAGCGTCGCCCGCTGGGGGATGAGCATGTCCGCCACAGGGTTCACCCAGCGGATGTTTTCTTCCACATAATTGGTGGGCGTTTCATAAAAGGCGGTGAATATCCGGGTGAAGTTGGCAGGGTTTTCTAAAGAGCCTTTCAGGAAGTAGAATAACCCGAACCCTCCGCCAACGAAAAACAGAAAGAACGCAAGGGCGGCTTTTCTGCCGTCCTTTTTCCATTGGCGGAAGAAGTAATACCCCCCAAGGAGTACCGCGCAAAGGGCGAATGCGGAAGGAAGCATGTACGCAAAGCGCAAAGGCAGCCCCAAACAGTAAAGCGCCGAGGAAACCGACTCGCAAAGGAACGGGTACCCCACCGGCGTTTCCGGCAAAATGGAGTAATAGGGCGGAAAAGCAGACTGGTTCGCGATGGAGGTGATGAACCCCAGGTGCATCGGCATATCGCCAAAGGTGGCCTGACCGGTGTGCAGCGAACCGTCGCTTGCCGGCATCAGCGTGTGGGTGAAAAGGATGTAAAGGGAAAGCAGCAAAAGGGGCAAAACGCAATAAAGTGCTTTGCGGTCAAAAGGCGTATGCTCGGCAATGCCGGCGCTTTTTGCGTGCTTTCTTTGAAACAGAAACGCCACAAGCAACGAAAAAAGTGCGGAAAGCAGAACGGAAAGCCGGTTCATTCCCCAGATGAAGGCAAACAGGGCGGGCAGCCACATGGCGGCGGCAAGTCCCGCCACAAGACCGAGCCACAGGCGCACGCCTGCGGCTTCCTTTTGAAAAATAAGGCGCGAAACAGACGCGCCCAACAGCAGATAACACAAAAAAACGGCAACAGCCAGCATGAACACGCCTCCGAACGGGATATGCCAAAATTTTAAACCTTTGCGGAGGGAGAAACAACAGTGCATTCAAAAAAAGAATTTGCAGAAATGGACTGTTTATGCGGCGCGAGGGGAAAACTAGAGCGCAAAGGGAGGGATCAGCTTGAAAAAACTCGCGTTAATCAGAAGGGTACTGGTGGTGAGCCTGGTGCTTCTGGTCGGCCTTGTGGGATTCGGGATCGGCCGCATCAGCGCGCCGGAAAAGAACCCGAATCAGCAGGAAATCCTGCCGGAACGCACGCCGCTCCCGCAAGAAGCCGGCGCCCTTCCGGAAGAAACGCCGCATGCGGCAACGCCTTCTCCGTCAAGTGCGCACACGCCAACACCCGCGCCCACGGTTTCCGGCGAGGCGAGGCCGGTGACGGCGGGCATCTATGTGCTCAAAAGGGACGGTAGCAGCCTGGTGGTGCTGAAGAACGAGGTGGTGGTGGCAGCCTTTTCCGCGGAATGGACGCAGTTGCCCGATCAGGTGAAAACCCAGCTGGAAACAGGCATTATGTTTGAAAGCCTAGACGACATTGAAAGTTATCTCGAGGATTACGAAAGCTGAGGCAGTAAAGCCTCAGCCTTCGCTGGGAGCGGCGGAAACCTGCGCCGCTCTTTTTGGTTTCGCGGAACTGACGGCAACGCCGCCGATGATGAGCACCGCCCCCACAATACCCATGACGCTGACGGGCTCGTTGAGGAACAGCGCCGCGGTGATGAGGGTGACGAAGGGGTTGATGTAGATATAGTTGTTCGAAAGCACAATCCCGATGCGGGACATGGCCATATTCCACGTTACATAGCACACGCCGCTGCCGAACACACCCAAAAACAGCAAACTGAAAAGGAACTTGCCCGAAAGCATGGTGGAAAGGGGCAAAGGAGTGCCCTGCATGAGCGCCACCGGCAGCGTGGTGATCAGGCCGTAGAGCATCATCTTGCGGGTGACGGCGATGGGGTGGATTTTATTCAACAGGGGCGTGATGCCCACGGAATACACCGCCCAGCAGAGTGCCGCGCCCAGGGAAAGAAGATCCCCCACGGGGTTGAGCTTCAGCACCACGGCGCCGTTGAACACCACCAGAGCAACACCGAAGAACGCGAGCAGAAAGCCCAGGAATGTGTTTTTGCCCAGTTTCTTCTCGCCGGTGAAGAAATGGGCGAGAACCGCGGTTAAAATGGGCGCGGATGCGATGATGATGCTAACGTTTGCGGCAAGCGTGAAGTTCAGCGCGTTGTTTTCGGCAAGAAAGTAGAGCGTGCAGCCCAAAAAACCCAGCACGAAGATGCGTGCCTCGTCCTTCAGGGCGGTTTTCTCCCACTTGGGGCGCAATACCCACAACACTGCGTAGGCAATCACAAAGCGCGAGCACATCAGCTGCGCGGGGGTGACGATTTCTAAAAGAATCTTGCTGGCAATAAAGGTGCTGCCCCAGACGAGGATCGTTCCAAGGGCGAGCAGGTGACCTGCGAGCGTGCGCGTATCGCGTTGCATGATGGTATCTTCCTTCTTATTTTGCAATATGTGAACCATTATACAGCGCTGCGCCGTGTTTCCGCAAGAAGGCGGAAAGCGCGGGCAATCAAAAAGGGCAGGCGTTGAACCTGCCCTTTTGTGTTTGCTGTTAGCCGTTGTACTTCGGAACGATGCCGATTTCACGCATCTGTTCGAAATGGTCGATGATTTCGGGTGCGGCGCGGGTGCCGATGAGGTCTGCGCCCGCCATGATGAAGGCGTACGCGTTCTGAGGACGGGGGAACTTCACGCCGGCGACCTTCAGCTTGACGGAGGTGCCCTTCAGGGTTTCCTTCATCACGAGGAACTGGTCCATCGAGGGGCCTTCAAACTGGCCGGAGGAGGTCTTCGCGTAATCCAGTCCCGCTTCGGCAATCAGCTTGCAGCCGGTGGCGATTTCTTCGTCCGTCAGGAAGTTGACTTCCAGAATGCACTTGGTGATGTTGCCCTGGGCGGCTTCCTTAAAGACGCGGAGCTCTTCGGCAACGTCGTCATAGCGCTTGGAGCGCAGCGCGCCGATGTTCATCACGATGTCCAGCGCGGTGGCGCCCATCTTCACGGCTTCTTCGGTCTCGAGACCCTTCATGTAAGCGGTGTTGCCGCCGAAGGGGAAGGCAAGGCCCACGCCGAGATGCACATCGCTGTCCGCCAGTTCTTCCTTCATCACGGGCAGCCAGTAGTTGGTGGCAGCATAGAAGGACGCGCAGTTGTACTGCTTAGCCAGGCGGCAGCCTTTGCGAATGTCTTCCTCGGTGCTGTTCTTCGGAAGCACGGAAAAGTCAAACACCTTGCCGAGTTCCCATTTTGTGAGTTTGGAGAGATCAACCATCGATTTTTCCTCCTGATTGAGTTGCGATAGAGAAGAAGTGCTTACTTGGGGGACTACCTTACGCTTATGCTAACACCAATTACAAACACTGTCAACAAAACGATGCAAAAATGTGCGCACATAGATTCACATTTCAATCACAATCCCGAGCCAGCATTGCCGGGATGAATACGTTTTATTTTGCATATGACAACAATGGAACTGTTTGGTGAATTTAAATTCCTTTTCTCTGCCATGCTATTGACAAGCGCGATGAAATGCAGTATCTTATATATACAAGTATAGCACAAGTTGCGCTTGACACGAATCACATCCAACTTACTGAACTGAACATCCCATATTTCAGGAGGACAAACCATGATCGGATGCACACTGAAGACCTTCGGAGTTCCCGCCGTGCGCGGAGACGAGGCCTATGTTAACCGTGCGATTGACACTCCTATTTCCCTGGACGATTACAGGGCGCTGAAGGACATCGTTAAGTTTGTCGGCGTGACCGACGAGTTCAAGAACGTCATCGAAACCTTTAACACCCCCGAAGGGGAAACGCCCGCGGGCTTCCGCCGTGAGTACAAGCTGGCTGCGGACGGCGTGCTGCTGATCGACCTTGTGCGTGACATTTCTTACGACAAGAACGGCGAGCTCCGCCCCACCAAGGTGCTGTTCTCCGCTGACTCCGCCAACCCCTACGAGGTCGCTCCCATCAGCCTGTTGCTTGCCAACCTGACCTGCAACCCCGGCATCGTGTATGACCTGTTCATCAACAACCCCAAGGCGAACGTTGGCGGCCTGTACAAGACCCGCGACGAAGTCATGGCTGAAATCGGCCGCATCCTCGGCCCGGGCTGCGACATTTCCGTCGAGCTCAACAACCCCTTCGAGAAGGACTTCAACCTCATTCTTGAAGAAGCCGCGAAGTTCAAGGAGATGTTCTCCAAGTACCGCGTGGTCATCAAGGTTCCCCACACCGGCGCCGTGACCCCCGAAAACGTGCATCAGCTCCTCGACGGCGACAAGAAGCTCGCCAACGATTACACCGACGTGCAGACCGCCGAAGCGCTCCGCGGCCACAACCTGTGCCTGAAGCTCACCGAGGCCGGCTATCGCGTCAACTTCACCCTGATGTTCGAACCCTATCAGACCCAGATGGCTCTGCAGGCAAGGCCCTACTTCATCAACACCTTCCTGCGCCACCGCCTCGTGCAGTCCACCAACATCAAGAAGTTCGTGGACGCTTACGAAGCCACCGGCGACAAGAAGCAGCTTGAAGCTCTGAAGGCGTACCTCTACTCTGTGGACTACTTCGCTCCCGGCAACGTTGAAAAGGTCTCTTTGGACGATGTTTACACCCTGGCGAAGGACACCATTCGTTACCGCAAGTTCGAAACCGCCGAAGGTTCCGACGGTCTGGACGGCATGAGGCACAACCTCCGCGTGCTGCGCAACTGCAACATGCCCGATACCCGCCTGATCGTCTGCTCGATGGAAGGCCCGAACAACTATCCGGATATCGACAAGCTCCTCGCCGAGCCCGAGTTCATGGATATGCACCACAAGGTGGTCATCACCGCCGAGCCCAACTATCTGGCACGCTTCACCTCCACCAACCAGGTGACTTCCTATCAGCGCCGCTTCATGAACGCCGCGAAGGGCCAGAAGTAAGAAGCAAAACCCCAAAGCCGCCCAGCAGGGCGGCTTTTTTTCTGCGCTTAATAGAGCAAAGGCTGGCATGCGTGCCAGCCTTTTACACTATGTTTCCATATAAAAACCTGTTATTCTGTATATATCTTTGTTGGATGGGGAGAGACAGATGGAAGCACTCATGATCCTTTACGCCGCCGCCATACCCGCCGTGCCCTTCTGGGGGTTTTGCCACTTCAGAAAGAACCATAAGCTGGGCTTTGCCGCAATCTGCCTGGCGCTGACACTTTCGCAGCTACTCATCAGCGGCTACGCGGTTTACGTGAAATTCTTCGCCTGAATCACAGGGAAGCTTTGTATTCCTCCAGCGCTTTCGCCAGCTGATCCGGGCAGGAGGTGCTGCCCCTGCAGGGGATGCCCTTGAGCCTTTGGATGACGTCGTCGATCTTCATGCCGACGACCAGCTGGTTGATGGCGGCAACGTTGCCTTTGCAGCCGTCATGGATGCGGCAGGAAGTGATGACGTCGCCGTCGAACTCCAAATCGATGCGGGAAGAGCAGGTGCCGTGCGTCTTATACGTAAACATTGCAAATCTCCAAACCTTTGAATTGATGTAATCAGCGCCTATTGTATCGCAAACCCCCGGGCATTGGCAAGTCAGAAAGAGCCGCAGCTATGTTGCGCAGCGGCTCTTTTTGCGTACGCCAAAATATGGTAAAATCAAACAAAGACAGCGAGGAGGCGATGCCATGACCGCCAACGAGTACCAGAAACTCGCCATGAGAACATTGAATCCCGATATGACCGAAAAAGACGTGCTCATCAACGGCGTGATGGGCCTTTGCGGCGAGGCGGGAGAGGCGATAGACATCGTGAAAAAGCACCTGGCGCAAGGCCATCCGCTGGACAGGGAACGGCTTGCAGCGGAACTGGGGGACATTGCCTGGTATCTTGCGGAAACCGCCACGGCGCTGGGCTATACGCTGGAAGAAATCCTTCGCATGAACATCGAAAAGCTGAAAAAACGGTACCCCGAAGGGTTTGAAGCAACCAAGTCCATCTCAAGAGAAGAAGCACAACACGAAAGCGAGTGATGTAAAGTGTACCCCATCATCGACGTTGAAGAAAAACACCTTCCGGCCATCAAGGCGCTGTTTCAAAGGGAGATTCAAAGGGAG
Organism: Christensenellales bacterium; assembly: GCA_050945935.1. GTDB lineage: Bacteria > Bacillota > Clostridia > Christensenellales > CALWSW01 > CALNBC01. The sequence goes on along the minus strand of JBMNTW010000012.1, from coordinate 6,008 downwards.
TACATTCCCGAATGGAGCGCAGACGAGAACGAATACCCCATCTGCATGCTGCCGCTTGATCTGGGTTCGTCCATCGCCATGCTGGACGATGACGGAAACATAATTGCCTATGCTGCGTATCACGATTCCTTTGAGGAAGTGGAACACCTGCCCTGGGAGTGCAAGGGGAAGGCAGCGTATTTCCACCGCCTGCTGGTGGACCACGAACAGCGGGGGAAGGGCATTGCCAGAAGGATGATCGAGGAACTGGTCAACCGGGCAAAAAAGCTGGGCTGCGCGTGCTACCGCTTCGTGGTGTATCCCGACAACGAAAAGGCCATCGGCGTTTACGAAAAGATGGGAATGCGCTGCCTCTGCGAGGTGGAAAGCCCCTGGGCGGAGTACGGGGACGGAGGAATCGTCCTGCTTTATGAGGTTTTGATCTGACAGGTTGCGGATTTTACTTTGTTTGTTTTTGATTTTATCACCCACCTGAGAAAATAGAAAAATAAATTCGAAAAACTCTTGCATATCTGGAAAAGATAGGATATAATAAAGCCAAATCAAGTGTTTAAGAGTGTGAGAGACACGGAATAGGAAGGTTCTTCCTGTTTTATGTCTCTTTTTGTATCCCATCACAACATAGACGGACTTCGGACGACCTCCCGACAAGTTCTTCTGCACCAACTCTGAAAGAAAGGCGGATCGTCAGGTATGAGCAACAATATTTACTACGAATCCTTTGAACGGATGGAGGACTTTATGACCCGCGCCTTCACGGCCATTGGCGTACCCGAAGAGGATGCCAAAACCTGCGCGGCAGTTCTGATTGAGTCCGACAAGAGAGGCATCGACTCCCACGGCGTCGGGCGTTTCAAGCCCATTTATATCGACCGCATCAACGAAGGCATCCAGTTCGTAAACACCCAGTTTGAAGTTGTGCGCGAAACCAAGACCACCGCGGTGGTGGACGGTCACGACGGCATGGGTCACGTTATCGGCGTCAAGAGCATGCAGATGGCCATCGACAAGGCCAAGGAGTACGGCATGGGCATGGTGGCCGTGCGCAACTCCACCCACTACGGCATCGCCGGCTACTACGCCATCATGGCCGCCAAGGAGGGCATGATCGGTATCACCGGCACCAACGCGCGCCCCTCCATCGCGCCCACCTTCGGCGTGGAGAACATGCTGGGCACCAACCCGCTGACCATCGGTTTCCCCACGGATGAGGAGTTCCCCTTCATCCTCGACTGCGCCACTTCCATCACCCAGCGCGGCAAGATCGAGCATTACGCCCGCATCAAGAAGGAAATGCCCGTCGGCTGGGTGATCGACCATGAAGGCAACCCCGTCACCGACCCGGAAGTCGCTCTGAAGGGCTTTGGCACCGGCACCTGCGCGCTTGCGCCTCTTGGTGGCATCGGCGAGGATCTGGCGGGCTACAAGGGCTACGGCTACGCCACTGTTGTGGAAGTGCTGTCCGCCGCGCTGCAGAGCGGTTCCTTCCTGAAGGCGCTCAACGGCGTGGACGCCAACGGCAACAAGCGCCCGTATCATCTGGGCCACTTCTTCATCGCCATCGACATCAACGCCTTTGTGTCCGTGGAAGAGTTCAAGAAGACCGCGGGAGACATCCTGCGTGAACTCCGCGCTTCCGCCAAGGCCAAGGGTCACGACCGCATCTACACCGCCGGCGAAAAGGAATACCTGGCGTTCCTGGAACGCAGCAAGACCGGCATCCCCCTCAACGCTGCTGTGCGTAAGTCCCTGCAGGACGCCCGCGACCAGCTGAAGGTGGACTTCAAATTCGTTTGGGAGGAATAACGCGATGACGGACGCTCAAAAGAGAGCCTTGGAACTACACGAGCAATGGCGCGGCAAAATCAGCGTTGAGTATACCTGCCCGGTTGAGACCAAAGAAGATCTGACCATGGCGTACACGCCCGGCGTTGCGGAACCCTGCAAACTCATCAGCAAGGATGTGGACCTGAGCTACAAGTACACCCGTCGCTGGAACCTCGTCGCCGTGGTGACGGACGGCACCGCCGTCTTAGGACTGGGCGACATCGGCCCCGAAGCCGGCATGCCCGTCATGGAGGGCAAGTGCGTGCTGTTCAAGGCCTTTGGCGACGTGGACGCCTTCCCCCTTTGCATCCGCAGCAAGGACGTGGACGAGATCGTCAACACCGTTGCCCTGCTGGCAGGCAGTTTCGGCGGCATTAACCTGGAGGATATTTCCGCCCCCCGCTGCTTTGAAATCGAGCGCAAGCTCAAAGAGCGGTGCGACATTCCCATCTTCCATGACGACCAGCACGGCACCGCCATCGTCGTCGCCGCCGGCGTGTTCAACGCGCTGAAGGTGGTGGGCAAGAAGCTGGAGGACGTGCGGGTGGTCATCAACGGCGCCGGTGCTGCCGGAATGTCCATCGCCAATCTGATGTTCGCACTGGGCGTGCGCCATCTGTACATGTGCGATAAGGAAGGCGCGCTTTACGAAGGGCGCGAGGGCATGAACGAATCCAAGCAGGAAATCAGCAAACGCACCAACCGCGAAAAGATCACCGGCAGCCTTGCCGATTTGATGGCAGGGGCGGACATTTTCATCGGCGTTTCCGCGCCGAATGTGGTCACCAAGGAGATGGTCCAGTCCATGAACAAGGACGCCATCGTCTTCGCGCTGGCCAACCCCGTCCCCGAAATCCATCCGGACCTCGCCAAAGAGGCGGGCGCCAGAGTGGTGGGCACCGGAAGGAGCGACTTCCCGAACCAGGTGAACAATGTGCTGGCTTTCCCGGGCGTGTTCCGCGGCGCGCTGGACGTGCGCGCGTCGGACATCAACGAGGAAATGAAGGTGGCCGCGGCAAAGGCGATCGCGGAACTCATTTCCCCCGAGGAGCTGAACGAAGAGTACGTGATCCCCGCCGCGCTGGACCCCCGCGTGCGTGACGCTGTGGCCAAAGCGGTGGCGGAAGCCGCCAGAAAGAGCGGCGTAGCCCGAATCTAGCTCTCCCAAAGTCCCTGTGGTCCCATATGTCTCCCATGTTTCCCCCCTTCAAAGCGCGGCAGGGTCGGTTTCGGACCTGCCGCGTCTTTATGCCCATTTTTGAAAAAAGGGCTTGCATTTGGAAGCGCGATTGCGTATAATAACACTTGCCCGCTGGTGATGAACCGTCGGGCAAGCGTCTGGGTGTGGCGCAGTTTGGTAGCGTGCTTGAATGGGGTTCAAGAGGCCGGAAGTTCAAATCTTCTCACCCAGACCACCGAAAAAAGCCAGATTTTATCTGGTTTTTTTCTTTTTATCCAACTTCGAATTTGTGTTCATTGTCATTGATTTATCCTTATTTTGACGCCCAAATGTACCAAAACCTGTAACCGGCATTCAAGTGGCGGAAAGCACCCTGAGTATTGCTTGATAATTGTAAAACACACTCACTCAAGTATACGTTCGATTGCTGGCTCGATGAACGACTGATGACGCTCAATAAATTGAGCAATAATTGGGAAAAATAGAAATATCATAATCAATTTGTGTTAGAATCAAATAAAGCTGACTTGATTGGGTGCCGAGTTTGAGTAAATACAGTTGCATGCAGTAGTGTGAAAACGAAGATTATTGGGGGGATGATGTTTTGTTAAAGATGCCGGCGTTATTTGTAGGGCATGGATCGCCGATGAATGCCATTGAAGACAACAACTATACAAGAACATGGAAAAACATAGCGCAAAGTATACCCAAACCTGAGGTGATCCTATCTGTTTCAGCGCACTGGTATACCAAAGGTACCAGAATCATGAACGAGGAAAAGCCAAGAACGGTTTATGATATGTATGGTTTTCCTGAGGAGCTATATAGGGTTAAGTATCATACAGCAGGTTCGCCTGAAATGGCGAAAGCTGTAAAGGAACTGATTTCAAGGGATTCAAAATATGATAATTCCTGGGGTATCGACCACGGAACCTGGTCGGTACTGGTGCACATGTATCCGGACAGAGATATTCCGGTTTTTCAAATCAGTATCGATGCTGATGCGTCTCCCGAAGAACATTATAAAATCGGCAGGGAGCTAAGAACATTGAGAGAACAGGGCGTTCTGATATTTGGAACCGGAAACATCGTGCACAATTTAAGACTGGTTGACTGGCACAAAGCAAACAAGGGCTTTGACTGGGCATATGAGTTTGATGAATATATTTATGAGAATATTCTTAATAAGAATCACGAAAACATATTGAAGTATGAAGAACTCGGCAGAATCTCAAGGCTGGCAGTGCCGACTCCGGAACACTTTGATCCCCTATTGTATGTTCTTGGCGCGTCCTATGAAGATGATAAAATCAGTGTTTATAATCAATCCTGTGAGCTGGGATCATTGACGATGACGGCTTATCTTTGGGAATAGGAGCACAGTTTTGCGGGGAGGTCAAAAATATGGAAAGAAAAATCAGTAAACAGGTAAGAGGGTACAGGACGGAGGACGGCGCAGGCGTTAGTCTGGTCAGAGTGTTGGGACATCAGACTGTTCATGATTTTGATCCAATTTTGCTGCTCGATTCCTTTGACAATACAAACCCGAACGATTACACGGCGGGGTTCCCGATGCATCCTCATAGAGGCATCGAGACAATCAGTTATGTGTATCGCGGGTATATGACGCACAGGGACAGCCTGGGGAATGAAGATACCATTGGCGACGGAGAAGTGCAATGGATGACAGCCGGCTCCGGCATTTTGCATGAAGAGAAGCTGCCGGCTGCCGAGCGCCTGCTTGGCGTACAGCTCTGGCTGAACCTTCCCGCGAAGTACAAGCTGACCTCTCCCGCCTATCACAGAGTTCGAAATGCAGACATTCAGGAGTTTGATTATGATTGGGGCAGGCTAAGGCTTCTTGCGGGCGAGTTTGAAGGAAAACAAGGCTATATGAGCAAATACCTTCCCCTTGATTATTACGATGTGCATCTGAACCCCGAGCAAACTGTTGAGATACCTACAGAACCGGAACGTTCTGTGATGGTGTTCACTCTTCTGGGGGACGCATACATCGGTGGCGAGCTGGTAAAGGAAAAGACTGCGGTAAAATTGACGTCCGGAGACTTTGTTGAAATCAAAGCCACAGAGGATCAAGCGCAGGTTTTGTTTGTGAGTTCAAAACGTCTGGATGAACCGGTGGCTTGGGGTGGTCCCATTGTCATGAACACCAGAGAAGAACTGAACAAGGCGTTTGATGATTTAAGAAAAGGAACATTTCTGCAAAGCAAGATTACTTATTGAAGATAGAGTGATTAAATCTGAAAAAAGATGCAAACCGCTGGCGCTGTCTTACGAATGCAAATGGACTGTGAATGGAAAGTTCATTCATAATGATGACAACCGTTCTAAACAGTAAACGTTGAACTGCGTCTGCTTCGCAACGGCATGCCTGAGCCCAACATGCGGCAGACTTTGGAGTTTACGCCCGTCAACCCCACCACCTTTACGCTGACGAACCTCTTGCATCTGTTTGCGGGGAACGTTTTGACCGCTCAACTGTCTACCACAACGGATGGAACCTTCTTTTTTCACGCCGGGCGGCATCGGAGCCGCGCTGGCGGTTCAACGAGTGCGGTAACAAGAATGTGCAGCCCCGGAACAGCTTGTTTCGGGATTTTAACTGTTGTGAAAAGCGTATGATTGAAACATTTGCCAAAAAACGGTAAAATGTGCAAGTGTCCGTTTGTAACATTCTTTTGCAGCTGTCGTTTTTCCGTCATCCCCGAACATCAACAGGAGGTCTTTCATGAGCAGGTTTGAAGAAGGCTTAAAGATCATCGAGGAACGCTGCGGCAACGGGAAGGATAATGTCATCTCCCTTGCTACGATTGCGATGGAGCCCGGCGAAGGGGGCAGACCCCGTCCCTTTGTGCGCGAAGTGGACGCGATGTATGAAAACGGCGTGTTTTACATAACCACCTGGGCGAAATCCACGAAAATGCTGCAGATAGAGAAGAATCCCGAGGTCGCTTTCGCGGTGAACGACCAGTGGATCTCC
>JBMNTW010000011.1:0-16426 GCA_050945935.1 Christensenellales bacterium | reverse complement strand
AGTCCTCGTAGCTTGACGGACTGTCCTTCTTCGCAGTCAACCTGACGGAGCGATGCACCTTCGCGGAAGGATAATCCCCGGATTTGCAGCTGTGCTCCCACCAGATGACCTTGCGCACCTCCATGCTGCCCTCGGGGCGGGCGGAGGAAGCGTCGTTCTCGAACAGGGTGATGAGGGCCTGCTTGAGTTTTTGGGCATCTTCGTCTGTAAATCCGGTCTTTTCCGCCAGCTGGCAGTTGATGCTGCCGTTGAAGCGGTAAACGCCAAAGCCGATTCTGTGCTTGGTGCCCATGGTGTCGGACGAGCGTTTTGTGCCCGACTCGCTGTTGACGCTCTTGGTGATCTGGATGCTCTCGATTTCCACAGGGCTTGCACTGATGGCCGGATGGATGGAAACCGGACCGCGCACGCCGACGGAAACGCCGTCTCCCGCGCTGCCTCCGCTGAAGGCAAACAGCTGGCCGAACGCACGCACGTCGTACCACAACCTGCAGGCCAGGGCCTGGTATTCCGCCCTGTCCCCCTTCAGTTCCTTCAGTTCCGGTTGGCCTTCCGCCCGGGCGCGCAGGCTGTCGAACCCGTCGTCGCTCCGGTCGTCCGACTGGACGAAGATGCGCTCGCCCATGTCCTGCAGTCTGTTGCGCAGCTTGCGCTTGATGCACACGTCGCTGACTTCGCCGTAACCGTCGCTGGTTTCTCTGGGGCGGTTGCCGTTTAAAGGATCGCCGTTGGGATTTGCGTTTTGCACCGTGAAAATCACCGTAAAATCGATTTTTCTGGAAAGGGCGCTCATGCTTCGTTTTCCTCCTCTTCAATGGAAATGGTTTCGTCGCTCGCTTCGGGGCTCTGCCCGTTTTGCTTCTTCCTGTAACGCTTGTTCAACTCATCCAGCTGGCTCATGTATCCCAGCACAAAGCACTCGTTCAAAGGTTCGTCGGTAAAGTTGCCGCGCGTTCCATCGCCCTGTTCCTTCAAGCGGATGGCGATAGCACCCAGTTCTGCCATCAGGTCGCTGTTGATCAGGTTCCCTTTGCGAAGGTACGGAAGCAGCTTGTCGTCCAATGTGCTTACAGTGCTGGCGGGATGGGTGCGGAATCGAGACCGAAGGCGAAGGGCGTTGGTGTCCCGCTTGTCCCTCATGCGCCAGAGCACCAGCTGCTCCAGGTAGTGGTAATAGGCCCACATCCTGCCGAACAGGTAGGACCGCTCGTCCTGCTTTTCGTTCAGAGTCACGGTGAAAACCTCCTTGTATGCGTCGACGGTGTAAACGCCGGGGTTATACTTGTCGTTCAGGTACTTCCGGATGACCGCACAGGCGGTGCGAAGCTGCCGGTCCGGCACTTCGAAGGGTTTGCTGGCGCGAATCAAAAGGTTCTTGACGATGTCCTTCGGGATGCGGGCGCCGTCTGCAATGCAGGGCAGCAGACGCTGAAACACCGCTTTTTTGAACTTGTCTCCCGCGTTTTCGCCGAAGGCGGCGGTGAAAATGTCGTGCAAAGAAGGGGCGGAAAGCACTTCGACAGCTTCACTCTTCGGATCCTTCCTGTCCTTTTTGAACCGCATGGGCCAAACGCAGGTGCCGTACCAGAAGGCGATGCGGTCCAGATACTCCGTTCCGCTCATCTCGCGGTAATAGGTGATGGACATTCGCCCTTCCGTGGCGGAATCCAGACAGATGATGGAGACCCCCGCATGGTCGCTCAAGTCTTGATACCAGCCCCGCAGGCTGAACCTGAGGTTCTTGGCGTAATCCTCCCGAAGCACCGCGGCAAGCCGTTCGCTGCCCAGACTTTCGCTGCCGGAGGGGCCGGGCACCGGAAGGTCCTCCCCTTTTGTGCCCCAGGCGAGGCAGACGGCGTCGCCGTTGCGGTAACTCTGCCTGTCGATCAGCCATTTCAGGGCGTTGTGGGCTTTTTGGGTGGTCTCGTACCCGATGCGCGCCGCTTCCGCCGCGGTTTTGAACCTTCCCCGGAAAGTGAAGTTGGACTTGTCGTTCCCGGAGATGAGCTTTGCCTTGTCCCCCTTGTGGCGGATTTTGGAGGGGTTGTTGTCCGCGCAGGGGATGCGCCTTCCGGTGGCGTAGCACAAATCCACATCTGACTGGGTGCTCAGATACCACCGGATGTACTTTTGCTGAATGGCGGGGTCTTCCCAAAGCTTATGAACACTTTCCAAGTCCTCGTAATCCTCCACCTTGAAGCGCACCAGCGCGCCGGAAACATCCCCCGAAACGGCGCGATAAGCCGGGGGCTTGTCCTTCCCGGCGAACTTTTCGGGGATTTTGCCGCTTTCATCCGGAAAAAAGAGCCCTTCGCGCACAAGGTCGGCAAGCAGCGTACCCTTTTTGAGGTACGCAAGTACCGCGCACACCCTTTCGTCCGCATATTCCGAAGCGCACCACTTTTCCAGATTGGCAATGTACGCCTCGTAACGGCTGCGGCAGCCGCCTTTGGACGAAAAGAAATCGTCATAATCGCCGGCGACGTACTCCAGCTTGTCGTGCAAAGGGTGAGGAGAGGGTTTGCTCGTCCTTCCGGCGGATTCCTCCGTGCAGGGGATGACCGTCATCCGGTCCGCCTTGTTTTCGATGGCTCTTGCCTCCACAAAATCGCCGTCTGAATCGACGGTGACCTCAATCGCCGCTTCCTGCGTGGTGTGGGCCACGGGCAGCAGGGGCATGGGCGCTTTCCGGTCCGTCAGGTCCATCTGCGGAAGCTCGCCCACGAGCTCTGCACAGTTCTCATAGGTTTCATAGAGTCTTCCGATCCAGCTCATGTTCTTTGAACCTCCGCTTCTTCCTCTTTAGCAAAGCTGAAGTTCTCACCAACGTTGAACGCCATGGGCTGCTGCTCCCTGATTTCCCGGCGGATGGCGCATTCCGAAGGCGGAATGAACGCGATGACGCCGTTTTTCATCACCGGCTCCCAGAACCGTGCCGTCAGCTTGGATTCACCCGTTTCGTCCGGATAGTCAAAGCCGTGGAACATCAGCCCGAAGGAGGTTTCCGGCGTGTTGTCATAGGCGCCGTCGCCTTCCCCGAAGGCGCAGGGCAGCACATACGCCTGGCATTCCCGGGTGCCGAGGAAAATGTCCCTCCTGCCGCCGCGCTCCACCATGCGTTTTGCGATGTTGTGGTGCTTGTGCTCGTTACGGTCCGCCGCCAGTTCCGGCCGGTGCTCGTTCCAGATGAAATGCGCCCTGACCTGATACTCCACGTCCTTGAGATAGGTGTAGATGGACAAGGTGTTTCCGCCGCCGTAACCGATGGGTCGCACACCTTTGGACTCCATGCGGATGGGGTTCATCACCCGCACCGCGTCGATGACCCAGATCAGGGTGGGTTTCCAGTAGATGCTTTCCACAATGCCCTTCAGCGCCTGATAGGTGGGGACGGGGTAACTGTACTTCTCCCCTCCCACCCTGGTTAAGGGGTCTGAAAAGAGCGCCCACCTGCCGGAAACGGAAAAGGTAATCTCGTTTCTGTGCTGCAAACGGCTCACCGCCTTTCTAAATGATGTAGTCGTCCGGATTCAAAACGGCATCCTTGGAGATGCCCGTCATCGGGTCGTAAAATCCTTCCTTCAGCGCAATCACCCCCGCCCTTTCCAGACGGTGGATGCACCCTCTTTGATACAGTTCTTTGACTTTGCCTTCATACACGTTGACGGTGAACCTCTGGGCTTCGCGCAAGAGCTTCTTCGCTTTGACGACGTTAAAGTCCAGCGCGCAAAGCTCTTCGATGATGCGTTTTCCGTCACCGAAGGGAACGAGGATGCCCACGGTGCCGTCCTCAATCACCTTGAACTGCCTGTTGGCGGTTTCGAAGGACTGCACCAGCATGCCTTCGTCCAGCGCTTGTTTTGCGTATCCCCGCGCCGTTTTGTTGCCGCTTAGCAGTTCAATCAGCGTGGTGTAGTTGGATACGCCGGTATCCGCCTTGTAGCACATGAACTGCCGGCATTCCTGAAAGTATTTGCCGTAATACTTGGCGATGCTGTCCGGCGCGAGCAGGTCCGTGGCGCTGCGGTTTTTCTTTTCAAGAAAGCGCAAAAGAAACTTCGTGATGTTCTGGCCGATTTCAATCTCCCGCAGGGCGCTGAGCCGCTCCTCGCGATACCGGACGATATACACCCGCTTGCTCCGGTGCGCGCCGTGCCTGTTGCACCTTCCGGCAACCTGGGCGATGGACGGAACGCCCGCCAGGGAGCGCACGACGCAGTCGAACGAAAGGTCCACACCGAACTCGATCAACGAGGTGCTGACCACGGCCAGCCTTGTTCCTGTGAGCAATCCTTGTTTGATGGCTTCGATGGTATCCAGCCTGTGGGCGGGGCACATATGGGTGGAAAGGAAGAACACCTGCGAAAAACCGCCCGGTTCCGCCGCAAGGTGCGAGAACAGTTCCAGCGCCGCCGCCTTGGTGTTCACCACGGCGAGCACGCTCTGCTCGCTTTTTCCAAGGCCGCGCAGAAAATCCGCCAGTTCCTGCGCAGAAAATGCCCTGTCTTTCTCATAAAGAAGTTCCGCCCTTCGGAACACGGGGAAGAAGTCCTCATAGTCCGCCACAAGGTCGCCGGGTGCGTCCAGCCGCAGGGGGTGTTCGGCGCTGTTGAACGCCGGCTGCGTGGCGGTGCAGAGCACCACCGTCGCATGGCACACATCCGCGAGGAAGCGCACGGCGAGATTGAAAAGGTCGACGCATTTCACCGGAATCGCCTGTATCTCGTCCAGCACAATCACGGCGTTTGCCAGTGACCTGAACCTGCGCGCGGACCCGCCTTTTTTGGCGTACAGCGCTTCCAGAAACTGAACAAGGGTGGTGACCACCACTTTGCTGTCGAACCGTTCGGCGAGGATTCGGCTGATGCGCGGGTCGTCGTCATCCGGCGAAGTCATGTTGGAATGGAACTCCAGCACCGCGTTTGCGCACGCGCCCAGCACGTTCCGGTACTCTTTGGCAATCTGGTCGATGACGGTGAGATAGGGTTCGACCACGATGATCCGGCTCTTTTCGTGTTCCATCGCGTGATGAAGGGCGAATCGCAGCGCCGCAAAGCTCTTGCCCGCGCCGGTGGGCACATACAGCCGGTATACGCCGGCGGGCTGCTTCGCAAAATCCCTGCAGGCGTCCGAAATGCGCCGCCTTGCCGCGGTGATGTTCGGGTCCGCCACTTGAATGGTCTTTGCCACCTGATTGCCGAGGTTTTCTTCAAAGGAGTCCACAAACGCCTTCCATCCGTTTGCGCCGCAGTCGTCCGTTGAAGGTATATGCTCTGCTTCAAAACAGGCGGCGTCGTACCGGTCCGCGTCAATCAAAGCGGAAAACACAAATCTGGCAACCAGCCCTTCAAAGAAATGGCGGCACTCAATTACCGCGCTCTTTTGCGCGTCATCGGGGGCGCTTTTTCCAGCCGTATGCTCCAGTGCGTCAAACACGAACCGCACTTCTTCAGCAGCAGCCAAAAACAACTCATCCAGGTTTGCAAGGTCTGCCACGCACTCCAAAAAAGGTTCCGGCGCTTTTGCCGCTCCTTCACCCTCCATGTTTTCAAGAAACTTCGCTTTGCCGTCGGGGGTTAAAACGTCAAACAGCGCGTTGTGGTGGGAGTACACCGCCATCGCGGCGATCTGGGCAGTGACCTTTTGCGCCCGCTCCTTTGCCAAAGCTCCGTATCGCTGCCAGATCCATCGCGCCGCCTGGGGCGCGTGATGGACCCTGTCTTCCGAAAATCCCTGCATTTTGGCGCAAAGATACGCCTGCCACTCCGGCGAAGCCTTGTGGCAGTCGTGCAGAATCCCTGTGAAGGCGCCCAGACTTTCCAGCCCGATAAGACGGCAGGACACCGCCGCAAGCCCCGCCACGCTTTCGCAGTGTTCTTTCAGGGTTTGCTTTCTGGTACCGTCCTCGCTGAAGCGCGCGAGTATTGCATTTGCATTGTTCATGATGAAAATTTTGCAGATAGGTGTATTATTTTGTTATAAAACTGCTTTCAGTGTATACCGCATGGCATGGACTGTCAATTCACAGCTCCACCTAATCAAAAAAGCTGTCCGTTTGAACGGACAGCTTCTTCATTATTTGGCTCAATCACGCTTCCAGGCTTTTCTGCGCCTTCCCGCGGCGCAAAAAACTCCACTTGGTTTCAGACGTGATGACCGCCAGAAAAATCACCGCAAAGCCAATCAGCAGGCGCACGGTCAGCACTTCCCCGTACAGCAGCGTGGAACACGCCACGCCGAACACCGCCTCCTGGCTCAGCAGGATGGACGACGCGCTGGGGGGCGCGTGTTTCTGGCCATAGGTTTGAAACAGAATCGCCGCGGCGGAAGCGAGCAGGGTCAGATACGAAAGCTCCAGCAGACTGTCCCCCGTGAAGGCGGAAAGGGGCGGAAAGGTCTCTGTCAACCCGGCGGCAACCCAGGCGCAGACGGCGGCGGAAAGAAACTGCACGATGGTTACCAGCGAAGCATCGTGCTTTGCGCACCGGCGGGAAAGCACGACGATGTGCACGGCGTATAAAAAACCGCCCACGATGGTCAAAAAGTCCCCCCTGCCGATGGATAGGCCTTCAGAAAGCGAAACCAGCCCGATGCCCAGAAGGCACAGTGCCGCGGCGGAAATGTTCCACCCTGACGGGCGTTCGCCCCCCGCTGCCCAGAACAAAAAGGGCACGATCACGCAATAAATCGCCGTTAAAAAGGCGTTTTTGCCCGGCGTGGTATCGGTGATGCCGATGGTCTGGCTGGCGTACGCGAAAAACAGGCAGACTCCTGCCAGCATGGCGTTGAAGAGCAGGCTTTTATCGATGTTTTTCAGCCGCCTGAAAAAAATCAGCGCCAGCACCGCCGCAGCGCCCGTGAATCGTATCGCCAGAAGATACATGGGCGGGAACATGTCCAGCGCGTTCTTGATGACCACGAAAGAAAGCCCCCATATCAGCGCGGCGCACAAAAGCGCCGTCTGCGGCAGGAAGCGCGGTGTTTTCTTCATGTTGTGACTCCTTTGCGGCGAAGTTTTTTGAAGGCAGCATACAGGCTTCAGTATATGCGCCTTTGCGTGCGAAATCAAGCATCTTTATTCAATCGTTTGTATTTTCTATCATATATCATCGTATGACGTATTTTCTTCCAATGCCGGAAAAGTGTGAAAAGCAAATAACTATCAAGCTTTTGCGTTGCTTTTTACACGACTTGTCTATATAATAATAATCAAGTCAAGTGCTTTTCCAAATCCCGTGTGATTCCCCCCAGCTGTCTTTCATAGTATCGTATCAGAACGCATTTTCCTGCAGAACCGCTGTGGATTTGCCGAATTTTTATCAATTTATGTTTCCAAAATCATTAAGGCTGTGGTAGAATGAATGTCGTTCAACCGTTCTTAGAGATTTTCAGATAAAAAGGACATCTGTTGTACGAGTTCCCTTCACCTTCATATCTCTTCCCCCATGTCATAAGGAGGTAGCGTTCAGCATGACCAAGGAGCAAAAGTACGAAAAGTTAAAAGAAGCCATCGATCAATGGAAGGGCAAGGAAGGCGCGCTGATGCCCGTCATGCACGAGGCGCAGGAGCTCTTCGGATGCATTGACGAGGAAACCCAGGAGTTCATCAGCCAGCACCTGGGCTGCAAAAAGAGCCATATTTACGGCGTGGCGACCTTTTACTCCCGCTTCACCCTGACGGGCCGCGGCAAGAACATCATCAGCTGCTGCCTCGGCACCGCCTGCTATGTTCGCGGCGCTCAGGACGTTTACGACGAGTTCGCAAAACAGCTCGGCATCAAGCCCGGCAGCACCACGGAAGACGGGCTTTTTACGCTGGAATCCGCCAGGTGCATCGGCTGCTGCGGTCTCGCCCCCGCCATCATGATCAACGAGGAAGTCTACGGCAGGCTCACGCCGGGCAAGGTTGCCGAAATCATCGCCAAGTACCGTGAAATCGGCTGATACCCCGCCATGCGAGAGCTTTCGCTGCACATTCTGGACATTGCCCAAAACGCCATCGCCGCCCGCGCTTCGCTTGTGACCATCGAAATCAAAGCGCAAAGCGAAAAAGACCTTTTGACCATCACGGTGAAGGACGACGGCTGCGGCATGCCGGAGGAACTGCTCAAACACGTTTCCGACCCCTTTGTCACCACGCGCTCTGAGCGAAAGGTGGGATTGGGCATACCGCTGCTGCAGGCAAGCGCCCACAGATCCGAAGGAGTCCTAACAGTCCGCTCGGAAGCGGGCAGGGGAACCGAGCTTTGCGCGACCTTCCGGTTGAGCCATATCGACCGTCCCCCTTTGGGCGATGTTTCGGAAACCATGGTCACCCTCGTCGCGGCAAACCCGACGAAACCGGACTTTGTGCTGCGCTTCATGGCGGACGGGAAGGCGTTCGTGTTTGACACGCGGCAGCTGAAACAGGCGCTGGGCGAAGTGCCTTTCAACGAACCGGAAGTGCTCGCGTGGATGAGGGACCATCTGAACGAAGGAATTCAAGACTTACACGGAGGTGCCCAAATATGAAGACCCTGGCTGATCTCGAAGCGATTCGCAAGCGAACGCTGGACAATCTGAACACCAGAAAGGACGAACACGCCACCCGCGTGGTGGTGGGCATGGCCACCTGCGGCATCGCCGCCGGCGCGCGCAAGGTGATGGCGGCATTCATCGACGAGGTTGCCAAAAGAAATCTTCAGCATGTGACCATCGCCCAGACGGGCTGCATCGGACTTTGCAGGCTGGAGCCCATCGTGGAAATCGCCAAGGCAGACGAGGAAAAGGTTACATATTGCAAGGTGACGCCGGAGATCGCACGCGAGATCGTCGCTTCTCATCTGGTCAACGGCATCGTGCTGCATCAGTACACCATCGGCCATTACGAGAACAGCTAATCGGCGCACAGGAGGTTTAGTCACCATGAAGTTCTACCGTTCCCATGTACTGATCTGCGGCGGTACCGGATGCACATCCTCCGGCTCCACCCGGCTGATTAAAAAGTTTGAAGAAGAAATTGAACGCGTCGGCCTTTCCGACGAAGTCCAGGTGGTGCGCACGGGATGCTTCGGCCTTTGCGAACTGGGTCCCATCTGCATCATTTACCCCGAAGGCTCCTTCTACGCAAGGCTGACGGAAGACCACGTTGCCGAAATCGTGGAAGAACACCTCCTCAAGGGGCGCATCTGCACCAAGTATCTGTACTCCGAGTCCGTCTCGGCAGACAATACCACCAAGCCCCTGATGGAGATTGACTTTTACAAAAAGCAGCGCCGCATCGCGCTGCACAACTGCGGCGTCATCGACCCGGAGAACATCGACGAGTACATCGCCTTTGACGGTTATCGCGCGCTTGGCAAGTGCCTGACCGAGCTGACGCCGGAACAGGTGGTGGAAATGATCACCGCTTCCGGCCTGCGCGGCCGCGGCGGCGCGGGCTTCCCCACGGGCAGGAAGTGGTTCTTTGCCCAGCAGGCGAAGGGCGAGCGCAAGTTCGTCGCCTGCAATGCGGACGAGGGCGACCCCGGCGCGTTCATGGACCGCTCGATTCTCGAAGGCGACCCCCACAGCGTGCTGGAGGCCATGGCCATCGCCGGCTACGCCATCGGCGCGAATCAGGGTTATATCTACATCCGCGCCGAGTACCCCATCGCCGTCAAGCGCCTGAACATCGCCATCAAACAGGCGAGGGAGTACGGCCTGCTCGGAAAAGGCATTCTCGGCACAGACTTTGACTTTGACATTGAGCTTCGCCTGGGCGCCGGCGCCTTCGTGTGCGGCGAGGAGACCGCGCTCATTGCCTCCATCGAGGGCAACCGCGGAGAACCCCGTCCCCGCCCCCCCTTCCCGGCGAACAAGGGCATTTTCGGCATGCCGACGCTCCTCAATAACGTCGAAACCTACGCCAATATCACCCAGATCATCCTCAACGGGCCGGAATGGTACGCTTCCATCGGCACCGAAAGGAGCAAGGGCACCAAAGTGTTCGCCCTGGGCGGCAAGATCAACAACACCGGCCTTGTGGAAGTGCCCATGGGCACCACGCTGCGGGATATCATTTACGAAATCGGCGGCGGCTGCCCCAACGGCAAGAAGTTCAAGGCGGCTCAGACCGGCGGACCTTCCGGCGGCTGCATTCCCGCGAGTTTGATCGACACGCCCATCGACTACGAAAACCTGACGGCCATCGGTTCCATGATGGGCTCCGGCGGCATGATCGTCATGGACGAAACCACCTGCATGGTGGACATTGCGAAGTTCTATCTGGAGTTCACGGTGGATGAGTCCTGCGGCAAGTGCCCGCCCTGCCGCATCGGCACCCGAAGGATGCTCGAAATGCTGACGGACATTACCGAAGGCCGCGGCAAACCGGGAGACATTGAACGGCTGGAAACGCTGGGCAAAAACATCAGCGCCACAGCGCTGTGCGCCCTCGGGCAGACCGCGCCGAACCCCGTCATGTCCACCATCCGGTACTTCAGGGACGAGTACGAGGCGCACATCAACGAAAAGCGCTGCCCCGCCGGCGTGTGCAGAAAGCTTCTTCTGTTCTACATTGACCCTGAAAAGTGCCGCGGCTGCAGCCTGTGTGCGCGCAACTGCCCTGCGGATGCCATTTCCGGCGAAATCAAGAAGACCTACACCATCGACACCGCAAAATGCATCAAGTGCGGCGCCTGCATAGACAACTGCAGGTTCGGCGCCGTTTCCAAGCGGTAATCAAGCATCATCGAAGGAAAGGAACATACTCATGGTAACACTGAAAATCGACGGTTACACCGTGCAGGCCGAAGCGGGTACCATGGTGCTTGAAGCGGCGCTGAAAAACGGCATCAAAATACCCACCCTGTGCCATTTGAAGGACATCAACAACATCGGCGCCTGCCGCATGTGCCTTGTGGAGGACGCGAAAACCCGCAGGCTCACCGCCAGCTGCACCCTGCCCGTTTCCGAAGGGCTGGAGGTGCTCACCCACTCCCCCGCCGTGCTGAACGCGCGCAAGTTCGTGCTGGAGCTGATTCTTTCCGACCACAGACGGGAATGCCTCACCTGCGTGCGCAACAAGTCCTGCGAGTTGCAAACTCTTTGCGACGAGCTGGGTGTTCGCGAAGTGCCCTATGACGGCGAGCCCACCAAAACGTATATGGACGACCTTTCCCCCTCCATCGTGAGGGACAATACCAAGTGCATCCTGTGCAGAAGGTGCGTCGCCGCCTGCGAAAAGACCCAGGGCGTGGCGGTCATCGGCATGCAGAACCGCGGCTTCCAGACGGAAGTGGGCGTTCCCTTCAACCACAGCCTTTCCGAAGTCGCCTGCATCAACTGCGGCCAGTGCATCGCCGCCTGCCCCGTGGGCGCTTTGTATGAAAAGGACTCCACCGCCGCCGTCTGGCAGGCGCTGGCGGACCCGAACAAGTTCGTGGTGTTCCAGCCCGCGCCGGCGGTGCGCATCGCCATCGGCGAGGAGTTCGGCATGCCCATCGGCACCCCCGCCGTGGGCAAGATGGTCGCCGCCATGCGAAGACTGGGAGCGGACAGGGTGTTTGACGTGGACTTCGCCGCCGACCTCACCATCATGGAAGAAGGCACCGAGCTTTTAACAAGGCTGACCACCGGCGGGGTGCTGCCCATGATCACCTCCTGCTCGCCCGGCTGGGTCAAGTTCTGCGAGCACGAGTATCCCGATTTCCTGCCCAACCTTTCCACCTGCAAGAGCCCGAACCAGATGCAGGGCGCGATTACCAAGACCTATTTTGCCGAAAAGAACGGCTTGGACCCGAAGGATATTTTCGTGGTGTCTGTCATGCCCTGCACCGCCAAGAAGTTCGAAATCATCCGCCCCGAAATGGGCAGAGACGGCTACCGCGACGTGGACGCCAACCTGACCACCCGCGAGTTCGCCAACATGGTCAAGCAGGCGGCCATTGACTTCGTCAACCTGCCCGACGAGCAGTTTGACGACATACTGGGCGATTCCACCGGCGCGGCGGTCATCTTCGGCGTCACCGGCGGCGTGATGGAAGCGGCCCTTCGCACCGTGGCGGACATTCTGACCGGCGAGGACCTGGAAGCCATCGAGTACAGCGCCGTCCGCGGCATCGATGGCATCAAGGAAGCGTCCGTTACGCTGCCCGTTAACGGCGTTCCCACGGAAATCAGGGTCGCCATCGCCCACGGCACGGCGAACGCGG
Organism: Christensenellales bacterium; assembly: GCA_050945935.1. GTDB lineage: Bacteria > Bacillota > Clostridia > Christensenellales > CALWSW01 > CALNBC01. The sequence goes on along the minus strand of JBMNTW010000011.1, from coordinate 4,253 downwards.
CAAAACTGCTGGACGCCATCAAAGCGGGCGAGAAGAGCTATCACTTCATCGAGGTCATGGGCTGCCCGGGCGGCTGCGTCACCGGCGGCGGCCAGCCCATCGTTGCGGCGCAGATGCGCTACTTTGTGGACCCCAAGGCCGCCCGCGCCAGAGCGACCTACGAGGTGGACCGCGACATGCCCATCCGCAAGTCCCACAAGAACCCCTCCATCATCAAGCTGTATGAGGAGTTCCTGGGCAAGCCGAATAGCCACAAGTCCCACGAGCTTTTGCATACCACCTATGTGGAGCGCTCCCGCTTCTGATTCCCTCTTTCATGCAAACCGCCTTCGGCTTCTGACCGGAGGCGGTTTTTGTGTTGACGGAAGGGGAAATCCGCATTAGTATTGAAACAAGTGCCAAAAAACAGGAGGACACAATGCAAAAATTCCATCAGCTTGAGTATGTGCGTCCGGACGTGGAAGCCGCCAAAAAGGCGCTGAACGACCTGATCGACGAGTTTTTGAACGCTTCTTCCTACGAGGAAGCCAGAGCGCTTTATGTGCGCACCGAAGAGCTGGACGCGCAGCTCTCCACGATGTACACCCTTGCCAGCATCCGCAACACGATGGACACCTCCGACGAGTTCTATGACAACGAAATCAAGTACTTCAACGCGGTGGTTCCGGAGTACATGCTGGTGGCGAAGCGCGCCTCCGAAGCGTTGACCCAGTCCAGATTCAAGGACGATTTCGCCAAAGAGTTCGGCTCCATCTTCATCAAGAAGGCCGAAAACGCCCAGCGCATCATGAGCGAGGAAATCGCCGAAGACCTTGTGGAAGAGAGCAACCTCTCTCAGGAATATTCCAAGACCGTCGCTTCCTGCTCGGTGGAGTTCCGCGGCGAAACCTGCAACTTCTACGGCCTGCTGAAGCATATGCAAAGCACCGACCGCGCCGAGCGCGAGGAAGCCTTCCTTGCCTGGGCGAACCTTTATGAAAGCGTTTCTGAAAAGCTGGACAATATCTACGACCAGCTCGTCGCCATCCGCGTGCGCATGGCGAAAAAGCTCGGTTTTGAGAACTACACCGAGCTCGCCTATCTGAACAAGAACCGCTTTGACTACACGGCAAAGGACGTTGCCGCCTTCCGCGAGCAGGTCCGCACCGTCATCGTTCCCGCCTGCGAGCGCATTTTCGAACTGCAGCGCAAGAGGCTGGGCATCGATAAGCTGCATTATTACGACGAAGAGCTGGTCTTCCCCGACGGCAACGCCACGCCCATCGGAAACATGGAGTACCTTGTCAATGCCGCGGGCGAGATGTATCGCGACCTTTCGCCCCAGACCGGCGAGTTCTTTGATTTCATGATGCAGCACGAGCTGTTCGACCTCGTCACCCGCCCCAACAAGCACATGGGCGGTTACTGCACCTTCCTTGAGACCTACAAAGCGCCGTTCATTTTCTCGAACTTCAACGGAACCAGCGCGGACGTGGACGTGCTGACCCACGAGGCCGGTCACGCCTTCCAGGCGTACGTTGCCTACCGCACGCTGCCCATTTCCGCCATCTGCCACTCCACCAGCGAAATCAACGAGATCCACTCCATGACCATGGAGCATTTCGCCTACCCGTACATGGAGAAGTTCTTCGGCGAAAAGACCGAGCAGTACCTTTATGCCCACCTCGCTTCCGCGCTGACCATCATCCCCTATCTCGTGTCCGTGGATGAGTTCCAGCACAGGGTGTTCGAAAAGCCGGAAATGACCGCCATGGAGCGCAGGCAGGTCTGGCGCGAAATCGAAAAGAAGTACCAGCCCTGGCGCGATTACGACGGCAACAAGTTCCTGGAAGAGGGCGGTTTCTGGATGCAGAAGCAGCACATCTTCCTGTACCCCTTCTATTACATTGACTATGCGCTTGCCCAGATCTGCGCATTCGAGCTGTATGGCCGCATGAAGAAGGACCCGAAGCTTGCCTGGGAGGATTACTACAGGCTGTGCTGCGCCGGCGGCAGCAAGGGCTACTTCGAGCTGCTGGAAGTGGCGAACCTGCACAACCCCTTCAGGGAGGGCAGCGTGGAAGCGGCGGTTTCCACCGTCATCAAAGAGCTGGAAGCTTCCCCCTTCTCGAAGGTGTAGGCGCATAAGGCTATCGGCTGCACACATCATGGAGGACGAGGAGACAAGATGAGCAACGAACTCGGTTACAACGGCAAAAAGCTCGGCTTTGGCCTGATGCGCCTGCCCAGGGTCAAGGGCGGCACCGACCTTGAGCAGACCAAAGCCATGGTGGACCTTTTCATGAAGCGCGGCTTCAACTACTTTGACACCGCCTACGTTTACGGTGACGGCGAGAGCGAGCGCATCACCAAAGCCGCTCTGGTGGACCGTTACCCCAGGGAGTCCTTCTGGCTGGTGGATAAACTGCCCTTCTGGGAGGCGGAGCGCCCCGAACAGATGCAGGAGTACTTTGACGAGTCCCTCCGCCGCACGGGCGCGGGATATTTCGACATTTACCTTCTGCACTCCCTGAACGAGGAGCTCTACGAAAAGACCGAAAAGCTCGGCGCGTGGGAGTTCGTGAAGGGCCTGAAGGAACAGGGGCTGATTAAGCACTTCGGCTTCTCCTTCCACGACACGCCCGAGGTGCTGGATAAAATCCTCACCGAGCACCCCGAAGCGGAAGTGGTGCAGCTGCAGATCAACTACGCCGACTGGGAAAACCCGGCGGTGCAGTCGAGGGGCTGCTACGAGGTGGCGAGAAAGCACAACAAGCCCATCCTCATCATGGAGCCTGTCAAAGGCAGTGCTTTGGCAACACTCAACCCCGAAATGCGCAAGGTGTTCAAGGACGCCAACCCCGACGCTTCCGTCGCTTCCTGGGCGGTGCGCTTCGCCGCTTCGCTCCCCGGCGTGATGACGGTGCTTTCGGGCATGAGCAACCTCGATCAGGTGCTGGACAATACGTCCTACATGGCAGACTTTGCGCCCCTTTCGGAAGAGGAGTACACCGTCATCAACAAGGTGGTGGAGATGCTCCTCGCGGTGCCCGTCATCCCCTGCACCAAGTGCCGCTACTGCGTGGACGCCTGCCCCCAGGGAATCGACATTCCCGACGTGTTCGAGATTTACAACGAGCTTCTGCTCTTTGACGACAGGCCCCGAGCGGAACGCAAGTACAGGCGCATTGAGGAGGGCCGTCCCTCCACCTGCATCGCCTGCGGCGGCTGCATGGTGCACTGCCCGCAGCACATTGAAATTCCGGACAGCTTGAGGAAGGTCACCGCCACGCTGGGGGAGTAGAACCGGCGGCGCGCAAAAAGCCGCCGAACAGCTGGGCGCGCCTGCGGCGAAACGGGAAGTAAGCCGTCGCTGTGGGCATTCTCTCTGCGCCGCAAGCCGCCAGAAATCAAACTCCCCCGTGTCAGGACGCAGCCAAAACACAGAAGCAGCGCAATTGCGCTGCTTTTTTCTTAACTTTGTGGAAACTTTACCCGTGCGGGCGGTTTTTTCAGTACAGTATTCCCCCTTTCCGGCTTGCCTGCTTCCGGTTTTGCTGCGCCAAACGGCAAGCGCAAAGAAAACAGCCGCCCTTTTCGGGGCGGCTGCCTTTGCAGATGCACTTTTTGATGGCGCTTACCTGGAAGCGGCGAAAGCCGCGGCATTTACGCCGGCGCAGACGCCGTAGGTAGCCGCCATGCCCAGATACATGCCGGCAAAACCGGTTTCATCGTGAGCAGTTTAGGCTGTTGGCCCGCATGGTCGAACACCAAGAATCCGGCACGGGCGAAGCGATGGATTCCGCGCGCCTTGCGCCAAAAGGAAAGTGATTTTCAAGGCCTGACAAGCCGGTCACGCCCGACGGAATCCGCGCCGTATGCGCCAAAAAGAAAACCGCCCTTTCGGGCGGCGGAGGGTTAAAGGTCTTCCAGTTCGGCAAAAGGCAAATCGTTTTCGATGTTATCCCGGGCGAGGTCATTGTCAATCACCGGATAAGCTTCCGAAATCGGCCGCTCCAGCGTCCCATCCACGTTTTCAAATCTTCTTTTTCTGGGACTCATGCGCTTTTTTCACCCCTTGCGCTAGTTTGCCCGAAGCCATTGCGGTTATGCCGGCAGCTTTTCTCATCACAAGGTTTGGCGCAGCCGCTTTTTCTACTTATCATCCAGCTTCCGGACGGCGATTTTGCCCGTCGCGCTCTTTCCGGCAATCCAGAATACATAGGTATCCGCTTCGGAAACGGTGACGGTGAAGGTGCCGGATTCCGAAATAT
>JBMNTW010000010.1:0-16666 GCA_050945935.1 Christensenellales bacterium | reverse complement strand
CATGTTTTCCTGATAGAGCACGTCCGCATAGCCGCGCTTTTGGAAGTACGCGGCGTTTTGCAGCTGGTCCCCCCTGCTTTGGGAAAGAGGCAGCGGCACAAGGAGCGCCGGCAGCGACAAGGCGAGGAACTCAAAAATCGAGTTCGCCCCGGCGCGGGAGAGGGCAACGTCCGCTGCTGCGAACACGTCCGGCAGTTCGTCGTTCAAATACTCGAACTGGCGGTAGCCCTTTTTGCCGGAAAGCAACTCGTCCAGCTTGCCTTTGCCGCAAAGGTGGGCAACGTCGAACTTTTCCAGCAGTTTCGGCAGGGCGGACCGGACCGCGTCGTTCAGCGCGCTGGCGCCCTGGCTGCCGCCCATCACCATCAGCACGGGCTTTTCGCCGGAAAAGCCAAGGAAAGAAAGCCCCCTCTCCCTTTTGCCGGAAAACACCGCGGGCCGGATGGGGGTTCCGGTGAAAATGCCCTTGCCCTTGGTGTGGGCAAGGGTGTCCTCAAAAGTGACCAGCACCTTTTTGGCGTAGCGCATGCCCAGTTTATTGGCAAGGCCGGGGGTGTAGTCCGACTCGTGGATGACCACCGGCACCTTGCAGTGCTTCCCTGCCGCGCAGACGGGAACGGTGACGAACCCGCCCTTGGAGAACACCGCCGAGGGCTGCACCCTGCGGATCACCTTCTTCGCGTCAAAATAGCCGGCAATGACGCGGAAAGGGTCTGTGAAATTCTTGAGCGAAAAGTAGCGCCGCAGTTTTCCGGCGCGGATGGGGTGAAAGGTGACGGGCTGGCCTTTGGTGAGCTGTTCTTCAAAGCCGCCCTTTTCACCCAGATAATGCACTTCATAGCCCCGTTCCACAAGAGGCGGTATCAGCGCCAAATTGGGCGCAACATGGCCGGCGGTGCCGCCGCCGGTCAGGATGATGGTCTTGGTCATATGCAATCCTTTCGGGCTTTATTTTTTGCCTGCGGTGCGCTACATTATAGTATGTGACGGCGCAAATCGCGCGACAGCCCAGGCAAATCATACCACGGGGCTCATACCTGTACAACCCCGAAAGGAACCGCATGAAACACGCCCTTTTATTTGCTCCCCACCCCAACGCGCGCTATGACGCGGAGCTGAAAAAACTGTGTGCCAAAGAGCTCGCCTGCATCGCTTCGGCGACAGGAATTGAAACCCCCTTTGTGGAAGAAACCGTCGGCGGACTGCCCCTTTTCACCGTCGAAGCGGAACTGACGGACCGGCAAAAAGCCGCGTTGCTTCGCTCATCCTCCCTGCTCGCCCTGTTTTCGCTTGACGGGCAGGCCTTAACGCCGCTGATGGAGGGTTTTTCCAGAAGCAGCTTTTATGACATGCCCGCCATTTTGAAGTACAAGGGCAAAACCAACGAGAGTTTTACGAGGCTGCTGCTCAACCTCGCCGTGTTCTCCACAAAAAGCGCGGCGTTTGACAGGCCCCTGACCGTGCTCGACCCCCTTTGCGGCAAGGGAACCACCCTTTACTGCGCCCTTTCCGCAGGGTACAACGCCCTTGGTATCGAGCTGGACGACAAAGAGGTCACCGAAGGGGTGAACTTTGTCAAAGCCTATTTGCGAAACGGCCATTTCAAGCACGAGTACGAAAAGTCCTCCGCCACCGTGAAGGGAAAGCCGGGAGGGGACATTCACGCCTTTACCACGGCGGAAACCGCCGAGCGCTTCAAGGCGGGAGACACGCAGTTTTTGAAGTTCGTGCGGGGGGACGCGGGCAACGCGCCGTACTTTTTCAAAAAAACCCCGGCGGACGTCATCGTCGCAGACCTTCCCTACGGCGTGCAGCACAAGAACGACATCAGCAAAAAAGGGTCGGACACCCTCGCCATGCTCCATCGCCTCCTTCCCAGATGGAAGGAAGTGCTGAAAACCGGCGGTTCCGTCGCGTTGAGCTTCAACGCCTACACCCTGAAAAAGAGCGACGTGCTTTCTGCGCTCGAAAAAGCGGGCTTCGCGCCCGTTGAGGAGGACTGGGCGCAGGATCTTTCCCACTGGGTGGAGCAGGCGGTCATGCGGGACGTGGCCGTGGCGCGCCTTGTGCCCTGACGAACCAACCGCTCCCAAACGTGCCCGCGCCATGTTCGGAACACGCGGGCCTTTTTCATGGATTTGGCAGGCGGGAATGTCCGGAATGCTTTTGCGCGGGCATTGTGCGCCGTTTAACAGCGTGTTAAAATAATATAATTCTAAGATTGATGGAGCTGCCATGAAACCTTACGTCACCGAATACTTTGCGGAGAATGTGTTCACCGACTCCGCCATGCGCGCCTACCTCTCTGCGGATGCGTACTCCGCCCTTCGCCGCACCATCGACGAGGGCGCGCCCATGACCATCGAGCTGGCCGATCAGGTTGCGGCGGCAATGCGCGAATGGGCCGTCGGCCTGGGCGCCACCCACTACACCCACTGGTTCCAGCCCATGACGGGGCAGACCGCCGAAAAGCACGACGCGTTTCTTTCCCCCGGCAAGGAGCCCGGCAAGGTCATTCTGGATTTTGACGGCAAAAAGCTCATCCGCGGCGAGGCGGACGCTTCCAGCTTCCCCTCGGGCGGCCTTCGCGCCACCTTCGAAGCCCGCGGCTACACCACCTGGGACTGCACCAGCCCGCCCTTTGTGCGAAAGGACGGGGACGTTGCCATCCTCTGCATCCCCACCGCCTTCTGCTCCTATTCCGGCGAAGCGCTGGACGAAAAAACCCCCCTTCTGCGCTCGATGGAAGCGCTGGACCGGCAGGCCGTGCGCGTTTTGCGCTTGCTGGGCGTCAGCGCCAAAAGGGTTCTTCCCTGCGTGGGCGGCGAGCAGGAGTATTTTCTGATCGACAAGTCCATGTATTCCCGCAGAAAAGACCTGATCTATACGGGACGAACGCTTTTCGGCGCGCCTCCTGCCAAGGGTCAGGAGCTGGAGGACCAGTACTATTCCAGCATGAGCAGCCGGGTGGCGAAGTTCATGGCGGACTTGAACCAGGAACTGTGGCGGCTGGGCGTTGTGGCGAAAACCCAGCATTACGAGGCCGCCCCCGCCCAGTACGAGCTCGCCCCCATGTACGCCACCGCCAATATCGCCACCGACCACAACCAGATCATCATGGAAATGCTGCGAAAAGTGGCGGACCGGCACGGGTTTGCGTGTCTTCTGCACGAAAAGCCCTTTGACCATGTGAACGGCTCCGGCAAGCACGACAACTGGTCGCTGGTGACGGATACGGGCAGGAACCTGCTGAAGCCCGCCAAGCGCCCGGAAGACGCGGATGTTTTCAACACCTTCTTCATGGCGGTCATCGCCGCGGTGAACGAATACGCGCCGGCGCTTCGCATGAGCTGCGCCACGTTGAGCAACTCCTACCGTCTGGGCGGCCACGAAGCGCCGCCGGCGGTGATTTCCGTGTATATCGGTTCCGACCTTTGCGCGCTGGTGGACCATCTGGCGGAAAAGCAGACCGGTTCTCTGGCGAAAAAGAAGGAGATGACCATCGGCGTGTCCACCCTTCCCATGCTGCTGAGGGACACGTCCGACCGCAACCGCACCTCCCCCTTCGCCTTCACGGGCAACAAATTCGAGTTCCGCATGGTGGGGTCCTCCCAGTCTCTGGGCTTCCCCAACACGGTGCTGAACACCATCGTGGCGGAGCAGCTGATGCGCATCGCCGATAAGCTGGAGTCCGGCGATAGTTTGAAGGACATTCTTGCCGACCTCGCCGCAAAGTCCCGCCGTGTGCTGTTCAACGGGGACAATTACACAGCAGAATGGCGGGAAGAGGCGAAGCGAAGGGGGCTTCCCTGCATCGACAGCACCGTCTCCGCCATCGAGATGATGACCGCGCCGGAACTGGTGGACGTGTTCACCCGCCGGGGTGTATTATCTGAAACCGAGCTTGCCGCCCGCAAGGAAATCGCCCTGATGAGCTACGCCAAACACGGCTCCATCGAGGCGACCACCATGCTCAAAATGTCCCGCCAGAAGATTCTGCCCGCCTGCATCCGCTACTCCAAAGTGCTGGCGGATTCCGCCACGGCTGTGAAGTCTTTGGGGTGCGACGATTCCGTCCACGAAGAGCTTCTAAAAAATCTCTGCGCCGCCATCCGCAGCTTCAAAAACGCGGTGGACGAACTGGAAAAGGCGCAGCAGGAATACTGCGGCAAGAACTGCAGCGCCAGCATTGCCGCGCGGTATGTGGAAGACGTTATCAAACCCGCCATGGCGCAGGTGCGCAAACGCGCCGACGAACTTGAAATGATGGTGGATAAGCAGTTCTGGCCGCTGCCCAGTTACGGCGAGATGATGTTCTGCAACTGACGGAGGGATACCATGAAAGAGACCACCGCATCCCCCGCCGAAAGCGCAAGGCGGATCACCTTCCTTCTGAACCGGCTGACGGTGCTTCGAACGCTGCTTCGCACCGAACCCGCGGCAAGGCTTGTGGAACTGTGCGACGCTGTTGCCGAAAGCGACGCCACCGCCGCCGCCGCGCGGTACCATTCCATGACGGCGGCGCTGCTGGACCAGCCCACCCGAAGGGTCACGGGCGATATTTTCAAGGACTTTCTGTTTTCCGAAATACTCGAATCCTCCAACCGGTTTTCGCTGATGGCCGCAGCCGGGCACGCGGACCCGCCGGTGATGCTGGCGATGGAAAAAGACCTTCGCATCCTGCAGGAGCTTTTCAACCTCACCTGCGCCACGCTGATGGACTGGATCGGCAGTTTGAACAAGGCCGGCCAGCCCGCCCCAACTGTGCAGACGCGGCGCACAGGGAGTGAGGACAATATCTCCCGCATGGCGTCCTCCGCCTGGGGGGGCGGCTTTTTCCCGAAGGACAAGCAGCGCGCCCGCACCCCCGAACCCGCGGTGGCCGCCAAGCTGCCGGACAAGCTGGAGCTTTCCGGCTGGGTGCGCTGGGAGTACAGCGACCCCGGCGAGCGCATCACCTATGTGGCGGACGACGGGCTTGCCGTCATCTACCGCCTGTTTCTGGCGGAGGAGGACTGGGGAAGGCTCGTTAAACCCCTTTACGACTTCCACAGGCAGCACGGTTCCGGCGAGTTTTTGCGCTACCGCATCTTCGCGGATACCGACGAGGGCATCCTCGGCATGGAGCTGAAAGACGCGCCCGTGTGGGACGAGATCACCGTCAGCAACGGGCAGAAAGAGCGCCTTTACGCCAACACGCTGCGTTTTTTACACACCGGCAAGGGCGAACACGCCCTGTTATACGGTCCCGGCGGCATGGGAAAGTCCAGTCTGATACTGGCTTTGGCCAAGGAACTGCCGGAAATCAGGCTGATGTTCATGGCAAGGCGGGACTTTGCCGCCTGCATGAACACGCTTCGCATGCTGCAGGAGCAGCCCTTCCGCTTCATCGCCTTTTTTGACGACCTTTCCCTTTCCGAACGGGAGTACAGAAGGCTCAAGTCTGCGGTCAAGGCCCAGCTGCATTCCGGCAACGCCCTGATTTACGCCACTTCGGCAAACCCGCCCCCCGATTCCTCGGTGTTCGGCCTTGAAATCGGGTTCGACATGCTGAACCCCGACGATTTCGAGCGCCATGTGCGGGAAGAAATCAGAAGAAGCGGCACGCTGGTGGACTATGCGACCATTGCCGACGCCTGTAGCCGCTGGAGGGAGCAGCGCGGCGAGCTGACGCTGCGTTCCGGCACAAGGCTTGCCGAAGCCATTGTCCGCGGGCAGACCGCGAACCGCTGATTGCGGACATGCTTGCCTTCACGCGAGCATGTGTGTTATGATTTCGTGGGCTTTTTCGTTTGAAACGTTCATTCATACCGGTTCTTAGGAGGATACATTACCATGTCCGGCCATTCCAAATGGGCAAACATCAAAAACAAGAAGGCGAAGACCGACGCCGCCAAGGGCAAGATCTTCACCAAGATCGGCCGCGAGATTGTCATGGCGGTCAAGCAGGGCGGCGGTCCCGACCCGAATACCAACTCCAAGCTGAAGGACGTCATCGCCAAGGCCAAGGCCAACAACATGCCGAACGACAACATCATGCGTTCCATCAAGAGGGCCGCGGGCGACGACAAGGCGGATAACTACGAAAGCGTCACCTACGAAGGCTACGGCCCCTGCGGCGTGGCGGTCATCGTCGAAGCGCTGACGGACAACCGCAACCGCACCGCGTCCGACGTGCGCCACCTGTTCGACAAGTACGGCAACGGCCTGGGCAGCACCGGCTGCGTCAGCTGGATGTTTGAGAGGAAGGGTGTCATCGTCATCGAGCGCACCGCCTCCCTGGACGAGGACGAAGTCATGATGACCGCGCTGGACGCCGGTGCCGAAGACTTCAACGCCGAGGACGACGCCTTCGAAATCACCACCGCGCCGGAAGATTTCTCCGTCGTGCGTGAAGCGCTGGAAGCCGCAGGGTACGAGTTCATCTCCGCCGAGATCGACATGGTGCCCCAGAACACCGTCTCCATCACCAGTGATGAAGATGTGATGAAGGTCCAGCGCCTGCTCGACAATCTGGAAGACAACGACGACGTGCAGAACGTTTATCACAACGCCGATCTCCCCGAGGAGGAAGAGGAGGACTAAGCCTCCCTTCGCCTTTTGCGGGCAAGGCGGAATTAAAGCCCCGCGGTAGTCCGCGGGGTTTTTTGCGTATTGCTTATGACTGTTGGGAGAGCCGCATCAGCAAAAAGGAGTACCGTCATGTATCAGCCCGCCGCGGACTACAACCCCATGCAGAACCGGCTGAAGGAAATCATCAGAACACCGGAAATGTTTGTCGAGGCTGTTGACCTCTGCCTTCAAATCCACGCCTTCCTCCACCAGTCCCGCGTGTCGGGCTCCGTAAGCAAAACCCTTTGTGACGAGGTGGTCGAAAACCTGAAAGAGCCGGACTGGTGCGCCATGCCCACTGTAAAGGACGTGACCATCGCCTGGAACATCTGGCACATCACCCGCATTGAGGACATTACCATGAATCTTCTTGTTGCCGGCGGCGAACAGGTGCTGAACGTCGACTGGCAAAAACGGCTCCAAACCCGCGTGACGGACACGGGCAACGCCATGACGGACGACGAAATACGCGCACTCAGCAAAGAGCTGAACAAGGCGGAACTGCTCAACTACCGCCGCGCCGTGGGAACAAGGAGCAGGGAGATTCTTCGCTCGCTCTCGCCTGCGGATATGAAACGAAAGTTCCCCAGGGAAAGGCTGGATTTGCTGCTTGCGCAGGGCTGTTTGACGGGGCATCCCGATTCCGTCTGGCTGACGGACTTCTGGGGCAGGAAGGACGTTTCCGGTATTTTACTGATGCCCCTGACCCGTCATCAGGCTGGGCATTTGAATGACTGCCTGAAGCTGAAGAAAAAGTGCGGGAAACTGAAGGGCTGACAATGATTTCCTAGCCCCCGTTGATTTCGCTTTGCGTCATGCCCTGCCGAAAGCTTGACAATTCCCTGCCTTTGGTGTTATTTTAAATAAGTTAAAGGGGAGTAGTCACGGGCTTAACGGCCTTCGCGCAGCTCAACAGGCTCCGGTTTTACCGGTGGGCGCGCGCCTTTCATGTTTGACTGGGACGAGACTTTTGACGCATTTTTTGCGTCTTTGGTCTTTTTTTATGCGCCCGATTCTTTTTGCCGGAGGAACAGCATGACTATCTGGGAAATCATTGCCGTGGGGCTCGGACTTTCGATGGACGCTGCATGCGTCGCGCTTTGCAGCGCCATGGCCAACCGGCAGCCCCCGAAGGCGTTCCGCCTGGCTCTGCCCCTTTCTTTCGGCGTCTTTCAGGGGCTGATGCCCGTTTTAGGCTTCTTTCTTGGCAGTCTGTTTTCCGGCTTCGTTTCCCGCTATGCAGGCATCGTCACGCTTATCATCCTCGCCTTCATCGGCGGAAACATGATCAAGGGCGCCTTTGAGTTCAAGTGCGACGTAAACGCCGCCAGACTCACCGTCCGCAGCCTGCTTCTGCAGTCCCTCGCCACCAGCATCGACGCCTTTGCCGTCGGCGTCAGCTTTTTTGCGATGGGCGTGAACCTCGTTCTCGCTTCCCCCGTCATCGCGGCAACGACCTTCTGCTGTTCGCTTTTCGCCATGCTCTTGGGAAGGCGCCTGGGCGACCGCTTCGGCAAGAACGCTGAAATCGCGGGCGGCGTGGTGCTCATCCTCATCGGCATCAAGGCGGTTCTCGGCCTATAGTCCTGCGGTTTTTGGGGCACCCTAGCATGTGAAAGGGGCTCGCAAATGAACGCAGAAAAAATCAAAAAAGCCCTTTCCTCCACCCGGGGAAGGGCTTTTTTCGGCCTTTTTACAGGGCTGATCAACGGGCTGTTCGCCTCCGGCGGCGGTTTGATCGCCGTGCCCGCGCTGAAGGCCCAGGGGTTGAACCAGCAAAAAGCGCAGGCGACGGCTTTGGGCTTCATCCTGCCGCTTTCGGTGCTTTCCGCGGTGGGGTACGTCATCGGCACCGGCTTTCCGGCCGGCTGGTTCCCCACGGCTGCGGGAGCGACAGCAGGCGGCCTTGCAGGGGCGTGGCTGCTCGGCAAGATCAACAACGTGTGGCTGAACCGCATTTTCTGCGCGCTGATGTTTTACGCGGGCGTCAGGATGCTGTTTTGAGTTATCTTCTTATCGGCTTTGCTTCCGGCATCGTATCCGGCGCGGGGATGGGCGGCGGCACGGTGCTGATTCCGCTTTTAACACTCCTTCTCGGCACACCCCAAAAAGAGGCGCAGACCATCAACTTCCTCGCCTACCTTCCCGCCGCCGCTGTGGCGCTTTTGCTCCACGCGAAAAAAAAGCGCTGCGTCTGGCAGCTCGTTCTGCCCGTTCTTCCCTGGGGGTTTTTGGGGGCATTGGCGGGGCTTGTTTTGGCGCTGATTGCGCCCCAGGAACTGCTCAAAAAGCTGTTCGGCGCCTTCCTTATTGCCCTTTCGGTGGTCCAGTGGATCAACGGAAACAAAAAGGGTCGTAACGCATAACTTGTTGCATAAGGGGGGAGCGCAGGCAATGAAAATGACATTCGACGAACTGTGTTCCAAAGAAGTGGTCAACATTTGCGACGGGCGCAAGCTCGGGCATATTGAGGACCTTTGCATCGAGTTGAGCGAAGGGCGCATTTTGAGCATCATCGTTCCCGGGCGCAGCAAGTTTTTCGGCCTCGTGCGCTCGGAACAGGAGTGCGTGATTCCCTATTGCAAAATCGTCAAGTTCGGAACCGACGTCATCCTCGTGGACATCGGGCCCACATGAGCCGGACTTCTTGTGCATCGATTGCCAAAAGTACACAATACATGGTATAATCAAGCGATCCTGCAGGCATTTTGTGCGGGACAAGCAGTCCGATACGAATGAGGGGATTTGCCATGAAGTGTCTTTACTGTGGCTGCACCGACAGCAGGGTGATCGATTCGCGCCCCACCGACGAGGGGAGCGCAATCCGCAGAAGGCGTGAATGCACCAACTGCAACCGGCGTTTCACCACCTATGAAAAGATTGAAGAAATTCCCATCATGGTGGTCAAAAAAGACGGCAGGCGCGAACCCTATGACGGCGACAAGGTCTTAAACGGCATCCGCAAAGCCTGCGAAAAGCGGCCCATCCCTTCGAGCGAAGTGGAGCGCGTGGCGGACGAGGTCACCCGTCAGGTGTTCAATTCGCTGGACCAGGAGATTACCTCTGAAAAAATCGGCGGCATCATCATGCAGCAGCTCAAGGAGCTGGACGACGTGGCATACGTCCGTTTCGCCTCTGTTTACCGTCAGTTTAAGGATATTGACGCCTTCATGGAGGAAATGCGCCTGCTGCTGGCGGAAAAAGAATCCAAATGACGCCGGATATGGATGAAAGTGTAAAAGACTGCTTTATCCAAAGCGGCAGGGACTGGTTTCGCTATCGCACCGGAGCGATCATCGTGGAAGATGGCTTTGCTCTTTTTATTGGGTGCGAGAAGTTTGACTTTCTGTACACCCCGGGTGGCGCCGTTCACATCGGCGAAACCGCCGAGGAGTGCGTTAAAAGGGAAGTGTTTGAGGAAACAGGCGTTCACTACGAGGTGGACCGACTGGCCGTAGTGTGCGAAAACTTCTTTGAGGGAACGAACGGCATTCTGAAAAATCTGCACTGCCACAACCTTTCCCTTTACTTTCTGATGAAACCCAGAGGCAGCAGAGAGACTTTTTGCCGCTCTGTAAACATGGACGGTGAAGCCGAAAAAGCCGTCTGGATCCCCGTCGATTCCATCGGGGAATACAACGTTAAGCCTTCCTTCCTGAAAGATCGACTGAAGGACATTCTCCAAAGCAAAACCGTGCTGCACATCGTCCACAAAAAAGGGCAGAACAGGAACGGATGAAGCGGATTTTTAGGATATCATGAAAAAACAGGATTACGATAAAGTGCATTTTGGCCATACCCTCGCCCCATCCGGGGGTATTTCCTTTTGCCGCCTGCCCATGTTGGCAGAAGCGGGCTGCGACCACGGGTTTTCGCTGCGCTACGGCGGCGTCAGCCCCGCGCCGATGGACAGTTTGAACCTCGGCCACAACCGGCCGGACAGCAAAGAGAACCTTTCGGAAAACTACCGCCGCTTCGCCGCCGCCGCAGGATTTCCCCTTTCTTCCGCTGCCATCGTAAGCTATTGCCATGGGGACGGCGTGGAAATCGCCACGAAAAACGAGCGGGGCTGGGGCTTCCCCGACGCGCCGCGCTTTCCAGACTGCGACGGGTTTGTGACGGTCGACCCCGAAGTCACCCTCATCACCCTGCACGCGGACTGTATGCCCGTGTTTCTGTATGACCCCATCAAAAAAGCGGGCGGCCTGGTGCATGCCGGCTGGAAGGGCGCGAGCCTGCGCGTGGGCAAAAAGGCGGTTCTGCGCATGGCTGCGGAGTTTGGCTGCAATCCCAAGAACATTCTGGCCGGAGTCGGCCCTTCCATCTGCCCGAACTGCTTTGAGGTGGACGGGGACGTTCACGGGATTTTTGAAAAGGCTTTTCCTGATGTGCCCTGTTTTGCTTACGATGAGAACCGGCAGAAGTATTTCATCGACCTGTGGATGGTCATGGCGGCCCAGCTGATGGAAGCCGGGGTTGCGCCTTCGAACATTCAGATCGCCGGAGTCTGCACCTGCTGTTCGGAGGGCTATTTCTCCTACCGCAGGGACAAAAAGCTCCACGGCGGCACGGGCGCCATGGCGGCTTATCTGCGGCTGACCTGATTTTCCAGCGATTCACGGAAAGTGTTCGATGGACCTTCGCATATCCCTCCCTTTGCGCCGCAAACTAAAAGCGTGCAGCAACAGGGGGGATTTTTATGTATGTCGATTACGCTTTTTCCATCGGATATCTGATTGCTCTATGCGCCCTTTGCGCGGTGTTCACCGGCGTGGCGTCGCCTTTTTTGCGCGCTTTGTCCATCCGGCCTTTTTCCGCGGGGCTCACGCTCTTTTCTTTGGTGCTACTCGCCTCGCTGGACGGGCTGGCCGCGGCGGTTTTCATGCTGCTTCCGGCGCTGGCGCTGGCGGTTTCCATGCGCTGGGCCACCGGCGCGCTGGTTTCCGTCCTTTCTTCGGTTTCCTTGGGTTGTGTGGTGTTCGGGGTGATGAGCGTATGCTCGCACCTTCCTTCGCCGGGGGTATACGGCGGCGCTGCAGCCGCAGTGCTTTCCGCCCTGATGCTTTACCGGCGCATCCGCCTGAGCGCGGCGTTTGGCTCCGTCGCCTTTGCCGTGATGATCTCCTTCATCTTTGAAGGGGCGTTCGGCGTGGTGCTTCCCCTTGCCCAGAGCGCGTTTTTTGACGCCGCCGTCACCGTCGTCATTCTCGCTCCGGCGGTTACGCTTGCCTGCGAGCGGGCGGGCCTGAAACTGCGGGAGGTGTAGCCGGAACAGTTTTTTAACGCTTTATACGATGAATCATCTTCAGAACTCCCAAACGGGCGGCGCGCAGGCCGCCTGTTGTTAATATGCTCCTGATTTTTCGCATATGCTCCTTTGGGGGTGAGTCTGTTGAGGGTGCTGGTCATCGGCGGAGGGTATGTGGGCGTAACCGTCGCCACGGTTTTTTCCGAGCGCGGACACGAGGTGGCCCTCTGCGAACGGGACGGCGAAAAGCTCGTCCGCCTGAAGCGGGGGGAACTGCCCTTCTTTGAACCCGGTCTGCAGGAAGCCTATTCCGCCGCCCAGAAAAACGGGCTGACCGCCGTGCAGCGGGTGGACCGCAACCTTTCCGCCTGGGCGGACGCGGTGTTCATCTGCACCGGCACCCCATCCGGCAACGGCGGCGAGCTGGACACTTCCGGCCTGTTTGAGCTTTGCAAATCCCTGCCGCCCTTAAGAAGGGACAGCGTGCTTGCCGTGAAGTCCACCGTCAACCCCGGCACCACCGACGCCCTCGCCGCGCTGTTGTATTCCAGGGGATACCGCTGCGCCGTCGCCTTCGTGCCGGAGTTTCTATCCCAGGGAAGAGCGCTTTACGACGCGCGCTCCCCCAGCCGGGTGGTGCTGGGCGTGGGTTCTGAACGGGCGAAGGCGATGCTCGCCCGGCTGTACGAGGGCTTTCCCATCATCTCCATGAAGCGAAAAGAAGCGGAACTGGTCAAGCTGGCGGCGAACGCCTATCTCGCCGTGCGGCTGGCGTTTTTCGGGGAACTCGCCTCCCTTTGCTCCGCTCTGGACGTGGACTACGGCGCCGTGGGCAGGGCGGTGGGCATGGACCCGCGCATCGGCGGTTCGTATATGGACACCGGCGCGGGCTTCGGCGGTTCCTGCCTGCCCAAGGACTCCGCGGCGCTTTTGAGCTGTTCCGGACGGTACTCCCTGCCCATGACCGTCATCTCCGGCGCGCTGGCGGCGAACGAACGGCACAAGCTTCTGCCCCTCATCACCCTGCACCGGTACTACCGCAGCGTGCGGGGGCTGACCATCGCGGTGCTGGGCGCGTCCTTCAAGCCGGACACGGACGACACCCGGAACTCCCCCGGCATGGAACTGGTGGAGTCGCTGGTCGGGGAGGGCGCGAAGGTCCAGCTGTTTGACGGGGCGGTAAAAACCGCCGTTCAGGGAGCAAAATCCTTCAGCACTGCGAAGGAGGCGCTCGTTGGCGCGGACGCCGCCATCGTCATGACCGCGTGGAAGGAAGTGACGGAACTGAAGCCTTCGGACTTTATTTCCGTCATGAAAGAACCCCTCATCATCGACGGTCGCGCGTGCCTGGACGGCGCGGCTTTGAAAAAGGCCGGCGCCGCGTACGAGCGCATCGGCGGACGGGTTTAAGACATGCAAAGGCCCTTCGGGGCCTTTTTTGATTGCCGTTTGCCCTGTGCGCTTTTTGCGTGGTATATTGTTGCATAGAAGAAACAACGCAAAGAGGTACCGCCTTGATTTACACCGTCACGCTGAACCCCGCGCAGGACATTTTCATAGACGCCCCCGACTTCCGACCGGGAACGGTCAACCTCGCTTCGGGTTTGCGGCGGGTCTGGGGCGGAAAGGGGCTGAACGTCGCCAGGACACTTCTATCTCTCGGCACGCCCTGCGTAGCTATGGGCATCGCCTGCGGTTCCACCGGCGATGGGCTCGTCGCAGGGTTGAAGGAATCGGGCATCCCTTCGGACTTCGTGCGCGCCGAAGGAGAGACCCGCACCAACATCAAAATCACCGATTCCACAACGGGCGAGACCACGGACGTCAACCAGCCCGGACCGATGGTTTCAACATCCGCGCTGGACGAGCTTTATGCTAGGCTCGCCTCCCGTGTTCGCGCCGGGGACACCGTCGCCCTGTGCGGCAGCCTGCCCAAAGGGGTTTCTGACGGCGTTTACGGGGACTGGATACGTAAACTTAAGGCGCTGGGCGCTACGATTGCGCTGGACACGTCCAAAACCGCGCTGAAGCAGGGGCTTTCTGCCGCGCCGGACGTGGCAAAGCCCAACATTCACGAACTTTCGGAACTCGCGGGCAGGGAAATCAACACGGCAAACCACGCGCTTTCGGAATGCAAAAAGCTCGTCTCTTCCGGCATCAGGCTCGTAGCGCTGTCTTTGGGGGAAGCGGGGGCGCTTTTTGTGCGGGAAAACGAGCACGTTTTTGTGCCGGGGCTGAAGGTGCAGGTCTTTTCCACCACCGGCGCGGGGGACGCGCTGCTGGCGGGCCTGCTGTCTGCCCTTGAACGGAAGGATGATTTAAAAAACGCCGCCGCCTTTGCCGTCGCCGTCAGCGCGTGCCACGTTTCCTCCCCGCCGGGAACGCCGCTGCAGCCAAAACGGATTGAGCAACTGTTTGACAGAGCGAAGGAAATTACGGCGCTTTCCCGCCTTGAAAGCGCGTTTTAACGGAGGAAGCATGCTTACTGTAATCACCGGCCGAAGCTGCGCGGGAAAGACGAAGCACCTGCTTTCCCTTGCCGCAGAGCGTGCCAAAGCCAACGAGCGCGTATTGCTGCTGCTGCCCGAACCGAACACGTACGACGGCGAACTCGCCCTGATGGAAGCCTTGGGCGGGCCTTTGTTCAACTGCGAAGTGCTGGGCATGGCAAGGCTTGCCCGGCGCATACTCGATTCCGCCGGCGGAGGAGCAAGGCTGTTTCTTTCCGCCGAAGGGCGCAGGATGGCGCTGCGCCGCGTTATTGACGAATATGCGGACGAGCTGACCCTTTTTGCCGGCGTTTCCGCCCGCAGCGGCTTCACCGAACGGGCGGACGAGCTCATCGACCTGTTCAAAAACGCGGACATTCTGCCCTTTGACCTGAAAAACGCCGCCAACGCCCTGGGGGAAGGGCTGCTTTCCAGCAAGCTCAGGGACCTTTCGGTGCTTTACGCCGGGCTTCTTGACTTTATGGCAGGCAGGTACATGGACCGCGCGGACGCGCTGCGCCTTCTTTGCGATAAAATGGAAGGCTCGGAGTACCTGCGCGACCTTCACGTGTTTTTCGACTCCCCCCACGGCTTTTTGTACGACAGGCGCACCTTCGCCATTTTGAACGGGCTGGTGCGAAACTGCGCCTCCGTCACCATGACGCTGCGCATGGGAGAGCCAAAGGACGAGGACCGGGATCTTTTTTCTCTTGAGGAACGGGTGCTGGCAAAACTTTACGAGCTTGCCCCCCTGGAGCGCATTCACCTCAAGCGCAAAGATGACGGCGTGCCCGCAGGCATAAGGGCGGTTGAGCGCAGGCTCTTCACACCCGAAAATGCGCCGGAACCGGACGGTGACGGCGTAATAGTCTCTTCCGCCGCCACACCGGCAGAGGAGCGGCAGGCAGTCTGCGAACGGGTGATGGACCTTTTAAAAAGCGGCGCCAAGCCGGGGGAGATTTACATCGTCACCGCCTCGGAAAGCGACGCCGCCCCCCTTCGGGCGGACATGGCGCGGCTGGGCCTGCCCCTTTTCATGGACGAGCGTCGGCCCCTTTCCCACCACCCGCTGGTGGAGTTCATCCTCTCCTCCCTTTCCGCCTGTTTGCACAACTTCCGAAGGGAAGACGTGCTGCGCGTCGCCAAGAACGCCTTTTCCCCCGTTTCGGTTGACCAAGCGGAGGCGCTGCAGGATTACTGCACGCGGTTCGGCGTGTCCTTTGGTTTGTTTTTGAAGCCCTTTGAGCGGGGCGTTTCGGAACGCCCCCGCCTTGCCGCCGCAGCGGAAGCCGCGCGAGCAACGCTGATTCCCCAGCTTCTCGCATTCTCAGAAACGCTCAAATCCTGCGCCACCGCGGCGGACTGCTGCCGCGCGCTTTACGATTACCTTCTGAAGGCAGAGGTGCCGCGCCGCCTTTTGGAAACAGGCGAAAAGCTCACCGCCCTGGGACGGGCGGAGGCGGAATCCATCAACGCCCAGGCGTACGACGCCGTCATCGACCTTCTTGACCAGATTTCAGAACTCATGGGCGGCGAAATGCGCCCCCAGCGCTTCCTTTCGGTGCTGGACGAGGGCTTTGCCGCCCGCACCATCGGCCTTCTGCCCCCCGCGGCGGACGCCATCAGCTGCGGCGACTCCCAGACCGCCTCGGGAAGGGAGATGCGCCACCTGATCGTGATGGGCGCGCGCGACGGCACGCTGCCCCAGTCCGTCAAGGACGACGGCATGATCGACGACGGGGACATCAACCAGCTCCAGTCCGTGGGCATCGACGCGTTTTACCCGAAAAACGGCAGAGCCGCGCACGAACGGCACATTACCTATGCCCTTTTGTCCCGACCTGCGGAATCCCTGTTTTTGAGCTACAGCGAAACGGACGAGTCCGGCGCGCCCGCATCCCGTTCCGAAGCGGCGGACAGGCTGATTACGCTGTTCCCCCAGTGTTTTTGTCGCTACATGCCAAAGCCCGCCTTTGAATGCACCGAGCCGGAGCAGGGCTTTGCCGCCCTTTTGCGCGGCCTTCGGGCGTTTTTGGACAGCGGTATCGCCGAAGAAGGGCTGGAGCAGGTGTTCGCCCATTACGCCAACGATTCTGACTATGCAGACAGGCTCGAAGCCGCCGTTTTGCGGATGTTCGGCGATTCCGGCATGGCGCCGGAGGACGCGAAAGCCCTTTACGGCTCCTGGAAGGGCAGTTCCGTCACCCGACTGGAAGCGTTCAACCGCTGCCCGTTCGCGTATCTGGTGGATTACGGTCTGCGCCCCGACGCCAGGCGGGAGTTCGACGAGGACTTTTCGGACGAAGGCTCCTATCTG
>JBMNTW010000009.1:0-17048 GCA_050945935.1 Christensenellales bacterium | reverse complement strand
CGCACAATATCCAGATCCCGCTCGGCGGAACTCTTTTCCGCCTTCTGGCAGCGCAGGGCGATGGTCTTTTCCGCCAGGCGCTCCACGCGGTCCAGGAACTTGGCGACGGACTTGATGCCGTCGTCCGACCATTTTCCGCCTTCCACGTAGGAAAAACCGAACTGCAGATACATGCGGAAAACGTCCGAACCATATTTTTGGATGTAGGTATCCGGCGAGATGACGTTCCCGCGGGATTTGGACATCTTGTTCCCGTCCGGCCCCAGAATGGTGCCCTGATGCACCAGGCGCATAAACGGCTCGTCAAAGTGCAGGTAGCCCATGTCCCTGAACGCCTTGGTGAAGAAGCGGGCGTAAATCAGGTGCATGCAGGCGTGTTCCGCGCCGCCGACGTAGCAATCCACAGGGCAGAGTGCGTCCACCTTCGCGGGGTCCCAGGCCTGGGTATCGTTCTTCGCGTCGCAGTAGCGGAACTGGTACCAGGAGGAGCACATGAAGGTGTCCATGGTGTCCGCGTCGCGCCTGGCGGGTTTGCCGCACTTCGGGCAGGTGGTGTTCATGAAGGACTCGGACTTCAAAAGCGGGCTGGTGCCGTCGGGGGTGAAGTCCACGTCATAAGGAAGCTGAACGGGCAGCTCACTTTCGGGAACGGGAACCACGCCGCAGTGCTCGCAGTGCACCATCGGGATGGGGCAGCCCCAGTACCTCTGACGGGAGATGATCCAGTCCCTCAGGCGGTAGTTGACCTTCGGGCAGCCCAGACCGCGCGCTTCGAGTTCAGCAAGGATCGCGTTCTTGCCTTCCTCGGTGGTCATGCCGTCAAATTTGCCGGAGTTGACCAGCACGCCGTCGTCCGCAAAGGGCAGTTCGCGCTCTGTGCCGTCCGCCGGGTTGATGACGCGGCGGATGGGCAGGTTGTACTTCACGGCGAACTCGTAGTCGCGCTCGTCGTGGCCGGGCACCGCCATGATGGTGCCGGTGCCGTAGGTGGCGAGCACGTAGTCCGCGATGTAAATCGGAATCTTCTCGCCGCTGACGGGGTTGACGGCGTAGCTGCCGGTGAAGGCGCCGGTCTTTTCGCGGGTGGAGGAGAGGCGGTCGATCTCGCTCGCCTTGGCGGCGTATTCCTTATACGCTTCGATCTCGTCCTTCTGTTCGGGGGTGGTGATTTCGTCCACCATGGGGTGTTCGGGGGCGAACACCATGTAGGTCACGCCGAACAGCGTGTCCGGACGGGTGGTGAACACCGTAAATTGCTTGCCGGACTCGGTGGTGAACGTAATTTCGCCGCCGGTGGACTTGCCGATCCAGTTTTTCTGCATCAGCTTGGTCTTTTCCGGCCAGTCCAGCTGGTCAAGGCCGGTGAGCAGTTCTTCAGCGTACTTGGTGATGCGGAAGCACCACTGGGTCATGTGGCGGCGGGTGACGGAAGCACCGCAGCGCTCGCAGGAACCGTCGGAAAGCACCTGCTCGTTTGCCAAGGTCGTGTTGCAGGAGGGGCACCAGTTGACGGGCATATCCTTCCTGTACGCCAAACCGTGCTTGTAAAGCTGCAAAAAGCACCACTGGGTCCAGCGGTAGTAGTCGGGCATGCAGGTTTTGACTTCGGCGGACCAGTCAAAGGTGGCGCCCATGCGCTTGAGCTGGCGCTCCATGGTTTCGATGTTGCTGACGGTGGAATCCATGGGGTGGATGCCGGTCTTGATGGCGTAGTTCTCGGCGGGCAGGCCGAAAGCGTCAAACCCCATGGGGTGGAACACGTTGTACCCCTGCATCCTCTTGAAACGGGCAAAGGAGTCCGCAAGGCCGTAATTATACCAGTGGCCCACATGCAGCTTCGCTCCCGAAGGGTAGGAGAACATTTCAAGCATGTAGAACTTCTGCTTGTTCTCATCGGGCTTGTATTCATAAAGGCCCGTTTCCTCCCAGCGCTGCTGCCATTTTTCCTCGATCCGGTTGAATTCCATAACGATCTCCTTTATTTGATGTTGGCAAATTCTGGATTCAAAAAAGCCCTTCGCCCCACAAAGAGGCGAAAGGCATGCTTCCACGGTACCACTCTTTTGAGCGCGAGAATTCGCGCCCGCTTTACGCCCCTTTATCGGTGGGCCTCCGCCGAAAACCGGATGCTCCGCGGCGAGTTCGGCGGTTTTGCGGTCCGCCTTTCACCGAAAACGGCGGCTCTCTTGACCTGCAAAAATCCCCTAATACTCCGCTTCATCGCAAAATATAGGCAAAAATGAGTGTAAACCATTGGGGTCAAATTGTCAAGAGAAGCAAATGATGAAAAGATTTGCCGGACGCGCAATTGCATTGACCCTGATGAATGGTGAGTGTATAATCGTAATGTTCAAGCCTTGGTGGATTTGGATCGTCCGGCTATACCGCGGCAGCGGTCAAAAGCGCGAAAACAGGGGCTTTTGCGATGTTGCCGCCGAATAAGGCCGGATTGGTTTTGCAGCTTGAACGCCGGAAACTTGCAAAATGGGCGCGAAAAAGCGCGTAGTGTTTTGCAGAACGACCCTGATTGGAGCAGACGGATGACTGATTTAACCTGGCGGGAGCTCGGCATTGAGCTGCCCAGGATGCTGCTGCCGAGTCGCGGCGCGGATATGGAAAAGTGGGCGGTGGTGGCCTGCGACCAGTACACCTCCGAACCCGAATACTGGCACAGGGTGGAGCATTTCGTGGGCGACGCGCCGTCGGCCCTGCGTTTGATTCTGCCCGAAGCCCTGCTTTCTGAAGACGCGGCGGAAAACGCAAAGAGGGAAGAGGGCATCGTCCGCGCGATGGAGGAGTACCTTCAAAACGGCGTGTTCCGCACCCTGCCCAAAGGCGGGATGCTCGTCCGCCGTTATCTGCCCTGCGGGGTGCGCACCGGTCTGGTGCTCTCCTTCGATTTGGACAGGTATGATTACAGCAGGGGAAGCACCTCGCTGATTCGCGCCACCGAAGGCACGGTGGAAGAAAGAGTTCGGGCGAGATTGTCGTTAAGAAGGCGGGCACTCATTGAGCTGCCGCACATATTAATGTTGATAGACGATCCGAAGAAGACCGTGATCGAACCGCTGACGAACCTTGACAAATCCCCGGAATACGACTTTGCGCTGATGGAAGGCGGCGGACGCATCTCGGGCACATTTTTAGCCGAACAGGACCTTCTTGGCGCGAAACACGCCCTTTCCAATCTGGCAAGGGAACAGTCCGGCAGATTCGGAAAACCGTTGCTTCTTTACGCGATGGGGGACGGCAACCACTCCCTGGCCGCCGCCAAGGCGGTGTGGGAGGAGGTCAAACCCTCGCTCACCGACGAAGAACGGGAAAACCACCCTCTGCGCTTCGCGCTGTGCGAGCTGGTGAACGTTCATGACGACGGGATACTCTTTGAGCCCATCCACCGCTTGCTGACGGGCGTTTCGCCCGAAGCGGTACACGAGATCGCCTACATTTTAGCGGAGCAGAACGGCGACGTTTCCATCGGCCCCGCAAACGCTAAGCAGCCGGAGTTTGCCCACGTTCTGCCCTTCGTGGCGGACGGGGAGCAGGGGGCGATTACCGTGCCCTGTCCGGTCAGCCGCCTTGCCGTCGCCACGCTGCAAAACGCGCTGGAGGTCTACTTGAAGAAGTCGGGCGCGAAGATCGACTACATTCACGGCGACGATACGCTCAAAAAACTCGCCTCGCGCAAGGGTGCTTTG
This sequence comes from Christensenellales bacterium, assembly GCA_050945935.1. Lineage (GTDB taxonomy): Bacteria > Bacillota > Clostridia > Christensenellales > CALWSW01 > CALNBC01. The sequence goes on along the minus strand of JBMNTW010000009.1, from coordinate 13,350 downwards.
GGGTTCCTGCTTCCGGCGATGGAAAAGGCGGACCTTTTTGCAACGGTCATTCTCGAAGGTGCGCTGCCCAAGAAGACCTTCTCGATGGGCGAAGCCCAGGAAAAGCGATATTATCTCGAGGCGCGCGCGCTTCGTTAAAATTTTCGGAGGATTGTATGTCTGTAAAAGTCGTCAAATTCGGCGGAAGCTCGCTGGCAGACGCCCAACAGTTCAAAAAGGTCAAAGATATCGTTCTGTCCGACCCCGAGCGCCGCTTTGTGGTGCCTTCCGCGCCCGGCAAGCGCTTCGACGGGGACGAAAAAGTGACCGACATGCTTTACGCCTGCCAGAGCCTTGCCCAAAAAGGGGAGTCGTTTGACGGCGTGTTTGACCGCATCGTCCAACGTTTTGTGGACATTGAGTCCGATCTCGGTCTTTCCACGAACATCGCCGGCCATCTGGAAATCATCCGCAGGGAAATCGCAAACGGCGCTACGGCGGACTATGCCGCCAGCCGCGGCGAGTACTTAAACGGCATTTTGCTTTCGGCGTACCTCGGCTTTGAGTTTGTGGACGCGAAAGATCTGGTCAAGTTTGATGAGAACGGCGTGTTTCTTGCGGAATACACCAACGAAATCGCCGCAGAAGCCCTGAAAAGCAAAAAGAGCGCCGTCATTCCCGGGTTTTATGGCTCCATGCCCAACGGCGAGATCAAAACCTTCTCCCGCGGCGGGTCGGATATTTCGGGCGCCATCATCGCACGCTGCGTGTTCGCGGACGTGTACGAGAACTGGACGGACGTTTCCGGCTTTCTGATGGCGGACCCGCGCATCGTGAAGAACCCCGACCCCATCCGCGTCGTGACCTACGGCGAGCTGCGCGAGCTTGCCTACATGGGCGCCACCGTGCTGCACGAGGAAAGCATCTTCCCCGTTCGGCAGGCATGCATCCCGATCAATGTGCGCAACACCAACGCTCCGGAGGAGATGGGCACCATGATCGTACCCGAAGCGGAAGACTACAGCGAATGCGCCATCACCGGCATTGCCGGCAGGAAGGGCTTTGCGGTCATCAACATCGAGAAGGACAAGATGAACGTCGAGGTGGGCTTCGCCTACCGCGTGCTGTCCGCGCTGGTCGCCCACAACATTTCCATCGAGCACATGCCCACGGGGATCGACACGCTTTCGGTCATCATCTCGCAAAAGGACCTGGAGGGCAGGCGCAGTCAGGTGATTGACGACATCATCGCCGCCTGCAACCCCGATTCCGTGGAAGTGCATGAGGACATGGCGCTCATCGCCGTGGTGGGCCGCGGCATGATCAACCGCGTGGGCACCTCGGCAAAGGTGTTCACGGCGCTCGCCGAACACGGCGTGAACGTGCGCATGATCGACCAGGGCTCCAGCGAAATCAACATCATCATCGGCATCGAAAGCCACGAGTTTGAAGCGGCGGTCAACGCCATTTACTCCGCGTTCCGCGGTTAAGCAGGGCGCAAAGAACAAAAGAGCAAACGGAGGGGATTCATCGCTTGAGCATCAAGAACGACAGCGCGCTGGCGTATCGCATCGCAAGGTATTATTATTTGGACAACCTGTCCCAGAGCGAAATCGCCCAGATCGAGCAGATTTCCCGTTCCACCGTCTCCAGAATGTTGGACAAGGCCAGGGCAAGCGGCATGGTCACCATTGACATTAAGATGCCCGTTTCGCCGCTGATTGACAAGCTGGAGTCCAGTTTGCAGGAGGCGCTGGGTTTAACGCGGGTCATCGTCGTTCCCGCTTCGGTGAATGAGCTGAACGAAACCACCGACGAAACGGTGGTGCAGGATCTGGCGAGCATTGCCGCCACCCATATGACCGAGCTTTTAAAGGACTGCAAGATCATCGGCCTGGGCTGGGGCAGAACGGTCTATTCCACCGTGGGCTACATGCCCTTCGTGGAGCCGGACAGCAGCAGACTGTTCATCCCGCTGGTGTCCAACTACTCCGTGCGCAACCGCTTTTTGCAGACTTCCACCATCGTCAGCCGCTACGGCGAGCGTTTCGGCGCCCAAACGTATTACTTGAACATCTCCGGCGTGAAGCGGCCGGAGGAGCAGCGCACAGAATCAGAAATTTTGAACATCCGCCAGCTGGAACGGTACTGGTCCGAAATGGATGCCGCGGTTTTAAGCCTGGGCGCGCCGCTGAAGGGCAAGAACCCCTACCACAGTGAACTGGCGATCTACAGCGCCGAAGGGGACGACGAGCAGAGCGAGCGCGGCGAGATGCTTTCCCAGCTGTACTTCTCCAACGGCGAAACCTGCTGGATGGGACGGGACGCGGAAATCGTGGCCTTCCCGCTGAGCAAACTCAAGGACGTGAAGAATGTCATCTGCATCGCCGGCGGGCTGGATAAGGCAAAGCCCATACTCTACGCGTCGAAGAACGGGTATTTCAAAACGCTGATTACCGACCACCTCACCGCCACCGAAATGCTGGACGCACTGGCGAAGATGAAATAAAGCATCAAACGGGCTTTTGAGCAAAAAGCCCGTTTTGCGTTTTTGGGAAAGATTCTTTATCCATGCAAAAAGGCATCCCGTGCTTCGGGATGCCTTTTTGATGCGTTTGCTACAGTGCTTCGGCCTCTTTCAGCCAGAGCCTGACCGCCGCGTCGCTGGGCATGCGCCAGTCCCCGCGGGGAGAGAGGGAAACGGAGCCGACTTTGGGCCCGTCCGGCAGGCAGGAGCGCTTGAACTGCTGGGCAAAAAAGCGGCGGTAGAACACGACGAGCCACTTTTTGACTGTTTCGGATTCATAAGCGCCCTGGAAGGCGATCTGCGCAAGCCGGAAGATGCGTTTGGGCGGAAATCCCCAGCGTACCGCGTAGTAAAGGAAAAAGTCGTGCAGCTCGTAGGGGCCGACGAGGTCCTCCGTCTTCTGGGAGATTTCCTCCCCCGAAGGGGGCAGAAGTTCCGGGCTGACGGGGGTGGCGAGCACATCTTTCAACACTTCGGAAAGGTGCGCGGGGGAAATGGACGCTTCGTACGACACCAGATGCCGCACCAGCGTTTTCGGCACCGAGGCGTTCACGCCGTACATGGACATATGGTCGCCGTTGTAGGTCGCCCAGCCCAAAGCGAGCTCCGAAAGGTCGCCCGTTCCCACCACGATGCCGCCGAGCTTGTTGGCAACGTCCATCAGCACCTGGGTGCGCTCCCGCGCCTGGGCGTTTTCGTAGGTGATGGAAGTATCGGCAGGGTCGTGCCCGATGTCTCTGAAGTGGGAAAGCACCGTCTCGCCGATGGGGATTTCACAAAATGTCACGCCGTAGGCTTTGGCGAGTTCGGCGGCGTTGTTCTTCGTTCTTCCCGTGGTGCCAAAACCCGGCATGCTGATGGCGTGAATGCCCGAACGCGGAAGACCCAGGCGGTCAAATGCGCGAACGGCTACAATTAAAGCCAGCGTGGAATCCAATCCGCCGGAAAGGCCCAGCACCACGGTTTTGCCCTTGATGTGGCGCAGCCTTTGGCACAGCCCTTCGGACTGAATGGCGAGAATTTCGGCGCACCGCTCGTCCCGCTCCGCTCCGGCTGCCGGCACAAAGGGCAGGGGGGAGACGGGGCGGTTCAATGCAAGCTCGCGCAAAGGAAGTTCGAAGGAAACGGTTTCCATGCCCCCTGCGTGGCGGAAAGTGTTCATCCGCAGCCGCTCCTGAGAGAGCTTTAAAAGGTCCACATCCGCAAAAATCAGACCGGTGGTGAAGCGCTCCGATTCCGAAAGCAGCGTGCCGTACTCGGCAATGAGGTTGTGGCCGGAAAACACCAGGTCGGTGGAGGACTCGCCCTGACCGGCGTCCGCGTAAAGATACGCGGCGCACAGGCGGGAGGACTGCCCGGTCACGAGGGAACGGCGGTAGTCCGCCTTGCCTACGGCTTCGTCCGAAGCGGAAAGGTTGGCGATCACCGTCGCACCCGCGGCGGCGAGCTTGCCGGAAGGGGGCTCCATGACCCAAAGGTCTTCGCAGATTTCCACGCCCAGCGTGAAATGCGGCAGGTTCGCGCAGGAAAACAGAAGCCGCGGCGAAAGCACGGTGCTTTGATTGCAAAGGGTCAGCTCAAAGCGGCCGTCCGCAGGCGTGAAGTGGCGCAGTTCGTAAAACTCCGAATAGTTGGGAATGAAGGTCTTGGGAACAAGGCCTAAAATCCTGCCGTGCAGAAGCACCGCAGCGGCGTTGAACAGCTTTCCTCCCGCGGCGACGGGCAGCCCTAAAACGAGGACGCAGTCCAAGTCCGCCGTTTCCGCCAGAATGGCGCAAAGAGCGTCCTTCGCGCCTTCGAGCAGCGCGTTTTGAAGGAACAGGTCTCCGCAGGTGTATCCCGTTACGCAAAGCTCCGGGAACACGATCAAAGAAGCCCCCGCCTCGGCACCCTTTCGTGCCAGAGCGCAGATGCTTTTTGCGTTATGGTCGCAGTCCGCCACGCGAATGTCCGGCGTGGCGCAGGCGACCCTTACAAAACCGTCCTTCATGAAGCCTCCAAGATGAACTATCGTACCCGGTTATTATAGCCCTTCGGCGCTGTTCGCACAATCGGATTCAACGTCTTCGGGAAGGGGCTTGTACGCCGTCCACTCCCTGGGCGCTTCAAAGCGGGTAAATCCCGCTTTCTCGTAAATGCGGATGGCGGTTTCGTCTTCCGCTTCCAGAAACAACGGCATGTTCGGCCAGCTTTTTCGAAAATCCGTAATCGCTGCGCGCACCAGATTGGTGCAAAGGCCGCGGTTTCTGTATTCCGGCAGGGTGACCACGCCCCGTATCACCGCGCAGCCCGCCTCCCTGTGGATGTACAGAAAAGATGCCAGCGTGCCGTCCTCCGCCCTGGCGGCGTAGGAGTCGCAGTCGGGGTGGGCGAGGTAGTATTCGCCCTTGCCCAGCGACCAGTCGCCGCCGAAAATCAGAAGAAGGGCGGCAACCTCGGCGGTCAGTTCTTTCGGGCGTTCGAAGGAAAAACCGTCAGCAGGCAAAGGGCAGGGGCTGGTGTGCAAATACACCTCCGCCGTTTCGTATTCCACCACCCAGCCGTTTTCGCGAAGAAGGGGGAGGAGCCGTTCCTCCTCCCCCGGCACAAAACCGGAGTAAATCCGCGGCGTGAGCAGCCTTCGGGCGTAGTAGCCTTCGATTTCCTGTAAAGCTTCTAAAAGGTCGCAGGAAAGGTCGAGTATGACGGCGTGGTTGGCGTCATAACAGCTGGGGTTGAAGGCGTTTCGGTAAAGCAGGCCCCACTTCCGCCAGGAGAAGGAGGAAGCCCGCGCGGGAAGATAGGTGCAAAGCTGCACATAGGCGGAAAGGGGGAAGGGATGGCTGCTCATTCTTTCACCCCCGCGCAGGCAGTCAGGGCGAAGACCTGAGCGGCGCCTGCGGCCTTCAGGGTGAGGGCGCATTCCCGAAGCGTCGCGCCGGTGGAGACCACGTCGTCCACCAGAATGACGTGCAGGCCCTTCACGCCGTGGGCGAAGAAGGCATTGTCCACATTGTGCAGCCTTTCGTGGAAGGTCAGCCTCGCCTGGGGCGGTGTGTAGCGGTTGCGCTCCAGGGCGGTTTTGATCCACTGGCGACCTGTGAGTTTGCTCAGCTCGGCGCAGAGCTCATCCGTCTGGCAGAAACCGCGTTCCTTCAAGCGCTGCTCGTGCAGCGGCACGCCCACCAGCACGCAGTCCATGGGGAAATCGTCCAGCCTGGCCATCGCCCGGGCCAAAAATCTCGCCGCGCTTTTATGCCTGTCGTCCTTGAAGGCGTGGATCAGGGTGCGCAGAGGCTCTCTGTATTCAAATGCGGAGACCAGCCGGTCAACCCCTTCAATTTCACGGGTATTGTCCGGAGTTTTGGGCAGCCGGTCCAAACAGGTGACGCAGATGCCGCTGGGGCCGATGGCGTCCTTCCTGCAGAACACGCATTTTCTCATCTTTCTGGTGCGAATGCCGGAGAGTATGGACATGGATGGTACCTCCGTCGTTAATATAGCCGGTTGATAACGGCAGACTGTTTCTATGTTTATTTTACCGTCTGCAGATGAACAAAGCAAGCAAAGGGGCGCGAATGTTACCTGATTTTGCCACCGCCAGGACAGGAAAAAGGCAGCGGAGCACCGCTCCGCCGCTTCGTTTACTTATTCGGTTTTTGCCAGCAGGGAAAGCACCTTCGACGCGCGCTTGAAAAATCCCTTGGACTGCTCCTCGTTCATGCGGCCGGAGCCGATGAGAGCCAGGTCATAAACATACGCGGCGATGAGGTTCGCCTTTTCCTCGTCCGTCTCCTTCGCCAGAGACTTGATGACCGGGCTCGCGCCGTTGAGTATGAGCTTGGCGGAAGGGGGAATGGCGGGCATGCCGCTGCCGTACTGCATTGCCATGTCGTAGAACCTTCTGCTCTGCTCGTCCATTACCAGCATGGAGAGCAGTTCCTCGCTCTTGAGGGGCTCCACCATCACGGTGAGCCGGTCGTCGCCTGCGGCTTTTCGCATCAGCGTTTCCAGCGGGGCGAGTTCGGGCATGTCCTCATACTGCCCCTTGACGGACGGGGCCACGTCCGCGTCGATACGGGCGAAGGACAATCCGGTTTGCGTGTACTCCAGGAAGTTGATGAACACCTCGTCCACCGGGCCGCCCATCAAGATGGCGCTCTGGCCTTGCTCCTTGAACAGGTCGATGTAGAAGGACTGGCTGCGTTTGTCCGTCACATAGAAGATGCGTCCGCCTTCGTTCTTCGCCTGCTCCTTCAGCTGTTCCAGCGTGCAGAAGGTGCCGTCCAGCTTTTCGAACAGCAGGGCGGACTGCACCTGCTCGAAGAACTTTTCGTCCCGCACCGCGCCGTAGCGCACAAAGGGGGCAATGTCGTTCCAGTCCTTTTCGTAGGTCTCACGGTTTTCTTCAAAGAGCTGGTTGAGCCGCTCGGCGGTCTTTTTGGTGATATGGGTCTGCACCTTTTTCACCGTGCCGTCGTTCTGCAGCATGGAGCGGGACACGTTCAACGGCAGATCCGGGCAGTCGATGACGCCGCGCAGCAGCATCAAGAACTCAGGGATGACCTCTTTAATGTTGTCCGCCACGAACACCTGGTTGTTGTACAGCTTGATCTGCCCCTCGATGCCTAGATCGGCGCGCAGCTTGGGGAAGTACAGAATGCCCTTGAGGTTGAAGGGGTAGTCCACGTTCAGGTGCAGCCAGAACAGCGGCTCGTCGAAGGTCTGGAACACCGAGCGATAGAACGACTTGTACTCCTCCTCGGTGCAGTCCTTCGGGTTCTTCAGCCAGAGGGGAGACGTGTTGTTCAGCTGGCGGCCGAAGCAGGGCTTGTCCTCTTTTTCTTCGGAATCCTCTTTGTGGTCGTGACCGCAGGCGCATTCATGGTCTTCATGGTCGTGACCGCAGGCGCATTCGTGGTCGTGTTCTTCCTTTTCGGCTTCCTTTCCGGCCTCCTCGCGCTCCTTTTCCGCCACGGGGTCGAGAAGGAAGATGGGCACAGGCAGGAAGGAGCAGTACTTTTTGATGATTTCCGTCAGCTTATCGCCGGAAAGGAACTCCTCATCGTCCTCATTCAAATAAAGAATCACATCCGTGCCCCGTGTTGAGCGGCTGCCGGCGGAAAGGGTGAACTCCGAAACGCCATCGCTCTCCCAGCGGGCGGGTGCGGTGTCCGGCAGATAGGACTTGGATTCCACCACCACGCGGTTCGCCACCATGAAGGCGGAGTAAAACCCCAGCCCGAAGTGGCCGATGATGGCGTCGTCGCCCTTCTGTTCGTACTTTTTGGCGAACTCCGCGGCGCCGGAGAAGGCAACTTCGCCTAAGAATCGCTCCGCCTCGTCGGCGGTCATGCCCAGGCCGTTGTCTGAAAAGCGCAGCGTCTTCGTTTCAAAATCAATGGCGACCTGCACAAAATAAGGGGCGGGGTCGTACTCCGCCTCGCCGGTGGCGGTCAGCCTCTTGTGTTTGGTGATGGCGTCAACGCCGTTGGCGATCAGCTCGCGGACGAAAATGTCCTTGTCGCTGTACAGCCATTTTTTGATAATGGGCATCATGTTCTGGGCGTTGATGGAAATTTCGCGGGTTTTGCTATCCACAGCGGTCATTGACAGATAAACCTCCCTTGAATGAGATGTTTGAGATTATTTTACAATGGAGAAAGGTCATTTTCAAGCAGATTTTAGCACTCAACGAGAAAGAGTGCTAACAAACAGAACGTGAAACAAAAAAAGCCCGGGTGGAATACTAATGGGCGGAGGTGCGTTCCAATGCGCGATCTTTTGCTGCCCATGGCGGCTTCGGACTTTAAGGCAAGATACGCCGGCACGGTGCTCGGCGCCGTCTGGGCGTTTTTGCAGCCGCTGGTGACGCTTTTGGTATATGTTTTTGTGTTTTCTGTGGGATTTCGCAGCGCGCCTGTTTCCGGCGTACCTTATGTGCTGTGGCTGTTTTGCGGCATGGTGCCCTGGCTGTTCTTTTCCGAAGTGTGGAGCGGGGCGACTTCTGCGCTTTTTTCCTACGCGCCGCTGGTGAAAAAGACCCGCTTTCCGGTGGAACTTTTACCGCCGGTGCGGGCGGTGAGCGCGCTGTTTGTGCACGCTATTTTTTTTGCCCTGCTGATTGCTACGGTGCTGTTTTGCGGCGAGCCGCTTTCGGTCTATGCCCTGCAGTCGATTTACTATTCTTTTTGCGCTTTAACGCTTTCCTTGGGGCTTGGGGTGCTTTGCGCGGCGGTGTCACCTTTTTTCAAGGATGTGGTCAACACCGTTGCAATCGTGTTGCAGGTGGGCTTCTGGGTAACGCCCGTGGCGTGGTCGCCGGCGCTTTTTGGAGAGGGCATCGTCCGCTTGTTGAAGCTCAATCCGGTGTTTTATGTGGTTCAAGGGTACAGGGACAGCTTTTTAGGCGGCGTGTGGTTCTGGCAAAGGCCGGCGTGGGGGCTTTATTTCTGGCTGGTTTGTGCCGTTGTGTGGGCGGCGGCGGTGGTGCTTTTCAAACGGCTGCGCCCCCAGTTTGCGGACGCGCTGTGATCGGAGGGTTTCATGGAGCTTCGGGACATCAAAAAAGCCTGGCGGAGTCTTCAGAAAGACGGCTTTTTCAAAACCGCCAAGAAGGCTGTGCGCAAACTCAGATACGGTTCAAACGGCGGAAGCTATGAGGCGTTCATCCAGAAATACGAGCCGACGAGGGGAGAACTTGCCCTGCAGGCAAAGACCTGCCTTTTGAAAATGCCGCGCATCAGCTTCCTTTGCCCTGCGTACAACACCAAACCCGAGTTTGCCAGAGCGATGATGCAAAGCGTGCTTTGCCAGACGTACGCCAACTGGGAACTGGTCATCGCCGACGCTTCGGAGGAGGAAGCCTGTTCCCGTACGCTTCAGGAACTTGCCGTTTCGGATGGGCGCATCAAATACCTGCGCCTTCCGGAAAATCTGGGCATCGCGCTCAACACTGCCGCGGCTGCGAACGAAGCAAGCGGTAAAATACTCGCCTTTTTGGACCATGACGATACCCTGGCGCCCTTTGCCGCTTTCGAACTGGCAAAGGCGGTCAATGAGCATCCGGAAGCGGACTTTTTCTATTCCGACGAGGACAAGGTGGACAGTCAAGGCAGGTTCGACCCGCATTTCAAGCCCGAATGGAGCCCCGACACTTTAAGAAGCTACAACTACATCACCCACCTGATGGCGATGACCAGAGAACTGTACGATAAAAGCGGCGGCATGCGGCCGGGCTACGACGGCAGTCAGGACCACGACCTGGCGCTTCGCGCCACGGAAGCGGCGAAGGGAATCGTTCACATTCGGAAGGTGCTGTACCACTGGCGGGCGCACAAAGGCTCGGTAGCAGGCAACGGCGCGGCGAAGTCCTACGCCAACGACGCAGGGCTTAGGGCTGTGGAATGGGCGGCGAAGCGGGAAAACGAAAAGGCTTACGCCAAACAGGGCATGTTCCAGAACAGCTACCGCGTGCGGTACCCCTTCGCAAAACGACCCAAGATATCCGTCATTATCCCGAACAGGGACGCCGTGGAACTGCTTCGTCCCTGCGTTGAAACCGTTTGGGAAACAAGAGAGGACTTCGACCTCGAGATCATCGTCGTGGAAAACGGGTCGCAAAAGCCGGAAACGCAGGCGTATTACGAGGAACTGGAACACTCAAGCAAAGCAAGAATTGTTCACTTTGACGGGCAGTTCAACTACTCTGCGGCGAATAACCTCGGCGCGCGGCACGCCAAAGGAGACGTTTTGCTTTTTTTGAACAACGACGTGCAGGCGATGGAAGCAGGCTGGCTTTCGGCAATGGCGGAACACGCCCTTCGACCCTCTGTGGGCGCGGTGGGAGCGAAGCTGCTGTTCGGGGACGGCACGATTCAGCACGCCGGCGTGGTCGTCGGCATGAACGGCTGGGCGGACCATGTGTGCGCCGGGCTTCCTTCTGACGGCGGCGGTCGGTTCGCGGCAAGTCACTTGGTCAACACGGTGCGAAACGTCTCCGCCGTCACCGGTGCCTGCCTGATGGTGGAAAAAAGCAAGTTCGACGCTGCCGGCGGGTTCGACGAGCGCTTCATCCTCTGCGGTTCGGACGTGGAGCTCTGTTTGCGCCTGCTTTCACTGGGTTTTTTGAACATCTACACGCCCTTTGCGTGTTTGAAGCATCTGGAAAGCGTGACGAGGAAGGATAAGCCCATCCCCGAAAGCGACTTTGAACACAGCAAGGCGGCGTACGCGCCGTACCTTTCGGGCGACCCTTACTACAGCGCGAACTACGATTACGCAAGCAAACTTCCGAGGATTAAAGCATGAAAGAACTCATCAAAAGGCTGCTGAAGAGCCCTTCCGAAGAACGGGCCAAACGGGAAACTACCCTTTTAGACTGGTGCGATATTGACGAGGAGGACGTGGCCTTTTCCCGAAAGCTCCTGTTTGCCGAAGGGGGCGGCAACCGCATCCGCTGGCTGCTTTGCAGATTCAACCATCCCTTCGGCGGGGTGTTTACCGTTTTGCGCATGGCGGACATGCTGCAAAAATACGGCTACGCCTCAAAAATCGTGATTTACGACGACCCGAACTTCGACATCTCGCCCATGTGGGGGCAGATCGAGCGGTATTTTCCCCATCTCGCCAAAGAGGACTTTCTGCCCTTTCAAGGGGAATGGAGCGCTTTACCGGGGGCGGACATTGCCGTCGCTACCTTCTGGCCGTCTGCCTATCACCTGTTGCGCATGCGGGATGTAACCAAAAAAGTCCTGCTGGTGCAGGACTTTGAGCCGGCGTTCTACCCTGCCGGAACGGAGTACGCATTGGCGGAAAACGCTCTGCGCATGCCTTTTTCAAGGCTGTTCAACACGCCGGGGCTGCTGGCTTTTGTGGAGCGGAACTATCCGGTTCCCTCAAAGTCCGCTTACTTCACGCCTGCCTGCGACGAGCGCTACATGCTGCGCGAAAAACCCTTGCAGCCGCCCTACTGCGTGCTGTTTTACGCCCGTCCGGACGCGCCTCGAAACGCGTTTTCTCTGTGCGTCGCCTTCTCAAAAGCGCTGAAGCGGAAATACGGAGAGGATGTGGACATCGTCTGCGCCGGCGCATCACTTTCGGAAGGGGAGAAGGCGCTGTTTGAAGGTTGCTGCTCCTTCGCCGGCGTGGTGCCCTATGAAAACCTGCCGGAGTTTTACGGGTCCTTCCACTTCGTGGTCAGCTTCATGCTGACCAAGCACCCGTCGTACCTGCCCTTTGAGGCGATGGCCTGCGGCTGTGTGCCCATTGTCAACCTCAACGAGGCGAATCTGTGGCTTTTGAAGGACGGGGAAAACTGCCTGATGGCACAGGCGGCGGTGACGCCGCTGATGGAGGCGTTCGCCCGCGGGCTGAACCCGGAGCTGTATTGCGAAATCGTGGCGGAAGGGCACAAGACGGTGCGCTCAACAAGCTGGGAAAGCGAAATGGAAAAAATCGCAGCGTTTTTCAGAAATCTGTAGTGCCGAGGGCTGCTGTGATAAGGTTTTCCACCGTAAGCGCCGCGTCCAGCCGCGCCTGCATTGCCTTTCTTGCTTCTTCAGTTCTGCATTTTGAAAGGGAGGCGGAAAAGCGCTCCGTAAGGGTGACGATCCGTTCTTCTTGAACGCGTTTGTCCGCATAGAAAAGTATCGCCGCTTCGTCAAGGCTGACCGGTTCGGGCAGGTCGTGATGGGCGGCGATGAGCTTTGCAAGTTCCGCATAGCCCAAAGAAGCAAGAAGCTCCGCCGCCGCCGAAGCGTGGTTTGGTTCTGTGCGCAGGCAGTCGTGCAAGTGCCCTGCGGCGTAAAGCGCGCCGACGTTGAGCGAAAAGCCTGCGGCATTCAGCTTTTTGGCGATGGAACGGGCATATTCCGCCACGGCGGCACAGTGGCGCATCACATGCTCCGGCGTGCGGCATTCCGACAGGATGCGCGCGCATTCCTGCGCAGACGGGTAGTTCATGGTCAGCCTCTTTGTCTTTTTGCTTGATTATAACGCAAAACCTGTTCGTTTTTCTACAGTAATCCCTCGTAATTGACGCTTTTCCCAAAAGGAATTATAATCAGAAAAGAGTCCGGTAACGTTACCGGACGTCCTATCACGTTATGTTCTTTTCAAACGTCATTCTGAATTGTCAAATGCAAAGGGGCTCTTTCATGCAGGAAAAAGTGGATATCAGAACGGTGGCGGCCCATTGCGGCGTGGCGATCAGCACGGTTTCCCGCGCGTTGAACGGCAGGCCGGACGTCAGCCCGAACACCCGGGAAAAGGTGCTTGCCGCGGTGCAGAAGCTGGGCTATGTGCCGAACAACTCTGCGCGTAACCTTGCCAAATCCGGCGCGGACAGCGTGGTCATCATCGTGCGGGGGAGGGGAAACCCGTTTTTCGGGCGCATCGTCTCCTGCGCGGAAAGGCGCATCCGTGAAAAAGGCTGTTCCACGGTCATCCGTTCCATTGACGCCCACGAGGACGAGCTGCGCGCCGCGTCCATCCTGGTGGCGGAGCACAAGTCCCTGGGCGTTCTGCTGCTGGGGGGCAGAGCGGATTATACCGAGGAGGACACAAAGGTGCTGGGCGTGCCCTTTGTGTGCGTATCCTACTCCAACGTGTATGGAACGCTGGGGTCGGAGCGCTATTCCTCCGTCACGATAGACGATGCCGCCGAAGCGGAACGGGCGGTGCGCCACCTGATTCAAAACGGGCACAAAAAAATCGCCGCCCTTTTGGCCGTCCCGAACAGCGACCTTCGAAAAGCCGGTTACGAAACCGGTTTGAAACAGGCGAACCTGCCCGTGGACATCGATTTGATGGAGTATGCCGGCAGCTTTGAGATAGAGGACGCCTACGTCGCCATGCGCAGGCTT
>JBMNTW010000008.1:0-17834 GCA_050945935.1 Christensenellales bacterium | reverse complement strand
AGGTGCAGGTCATATACTTCCTTATTTTATGTCATTTAGTATTCATTGATCTTTTTTTGGTCCGTCAAGTGGTGATGGACACTCTAGCGCACGCTCACCGGCAAAAACGCTGCAAACTAACCAGTTCCCTTCACAAAAATCCGGCAGGAACCGGCCGGGGGGTTTTGAGTACCGGCGGGCGATTTCAGCCAAACTGAAGCGGAAGGCTTTTGAAGCCCGTCCGTCAGCTTTCCGCCTGAACCGCCCGGCATAGACCGGCAAAGCGGCGACCGCATGACCGTAGAGCTTCCCTTTTGAAATGCCTTTCGCAAGAAGTTTCACACCGCCGGAAAAGCCCGGTAATTTGGGGGTTTTGCCGCGGCGGCGGCGATTGCCCTATTGCGGAAGCTGTTCTTAACCTGTATAATCATGCTGACATTGAATGCCCCACAACCCACTCAGGAGGATGAAAATGAGCAAAGATACCCTCGCCATGAACGCCCTGCGCGTGCTTTCGGCGGAAGCCATCCAGAAGGCGAACTCCGGCCATCCGGGCCTTCCCCTCGGCGCCGCCCCCACCGCCTACGCGCTTTGGGCCAACGTGATGCGTCACGATCCCGCCTGCCCCGAATGGATCAACCGCGACCGCTTCGTGCTTTCTGCGGGCCACGGCTCCATGCTGCTTTACTCCCTTCTGCACCTGTTCGGCTACGGCCTGACCATTGACGATTTGAAGTCCTTCCGCCAGTGGGGCAGCAAGACCCCCGGCCACCCCGAGTTCGGCCACACCGTGGGCGTGGACGCCACCAGCGGTCCTCTGGGCCAGGGCGTTGCCATGGCTGTTGGCATGGCGATGGCGGAGGAGCATCTCGCCGCCCGCTTCAATACCCCCGAATACCCCATCATCGACCATTACACCTACGCCCTCTGCGGCGACGGCTGCCTGATGGAAGGCGTTTCCGGCGAAGCGGCATCCCTTGCCGGCACGCTGAAGCTTTCCAAGCTCATCGTAATCTATGACGACAACGACATCAGCATCGAAGGCAATACCGACGTTGCCTTCACCGAAGACGTGGGCAAGCGCTACGAAGCCTACGGCTGGCAGGTTCTGAAAGTGGCGGACGGCACGGACATGGTCGCCATCACCAGCGCCCTGAACGAAGCCAAAGCCAACAAGGAAGCGCCCTCCCTCATCATCGTGAAGACCCGCATCGCCGAAGGTTCCCCCCTGGCCGGCTCCCACAAGGCCCACGGCGAACCCCTGGGCGACGCGAACATCGCCGAGATGAAGAAGAACCTCGGCTGGCCCTGCGAGAACGCCTTCGAAGTTCCCGAGGAAGTCACCGCCACCTACGCCGCTCATAAAGAGCGCCTGGGCAAACTCCACGCCGAGTGGGAAGCCATGTTCGCTGCGTACAAGGCCGCCCTTCCCGAAAAGGCGAAGGAACTGGAAGCCTGCTACAACGGCACCCTGCCCGATTTTGAAAACGACGCGGACTTCTGGAACTTCTCCGGAAAAGCCGCCACCCGCGCCACCAGCGGCAAATGCCTGAACTACGTTGCCGCGAAGGTGCCCACCCTGTTCGGCGGTTCTGCCGACCTTGCCCCCTCCAACAAGTCCGACATGGCGAACGCCGGCTGGTTCAGCGCCGAGGACAGGAGCGGCAGGAACGTTCACTTCGGCGTGCGCGAGTTCTCCATGGCTTGCATCGCCAACGGCATCGCGCTGCACGGCGGCCTACGCCCCTACTGCGCCACCTTCTTCGTGTTCTCTGACTATCTGAAGGCCGCGCTGAGGCTGTCTGCCCTGATGAAGTCCCGCGTGATCTACATCCTGACCCACGACTCCATCGGCGTGGGCGAGGACGGCCCCACCCACGAGCCCATCGAGCATCTCGCCGCGCTGCGCGCCACCCCCGGCGTGAACGTGTTCCGCCCCGCGGACGGCAAGGAAACCGCCGCCGCGTATCTGAGCGCGCTGCACTTCGAAGGCCCCACCTGCATCGTCTGCACCCGTCAGAACCTGCCTACCTACGAAGAGTCCGGCAAGGGCGCTTTGAAGGGCGGCTACGTGCTGAAGGACTGCGAAGGCACGCCGGAACTGATCTACCTCGCCTCCGGCTCCGAAGTTGAGCAGGCAGTGGGCGCTTACGAAGCGCTCACCGCGAAAGGCATCAAGGTGCGCGTGGTCAGCATGCCCTGCACCGAGCTGTTCGACGCCCAGAGCGAAGAGTACAAGGAAAGCGTACTGCCCTCTGCCGTGCGTGCCCGCGTCGCCATCGAAGCCGGCTCCACCATGCCCTGGTTCAAGTACGTTGGTCTGGACGGCGCCGTCATTGGTCTGGACCACTTCGGCGCTTCCGCGCCCGCTGCCACGCTGTTCAAAGAGTTCGGCTTCACCGTGGAAAACGCTGTTGAAACCGGCCTGAAGGTGCTGGGCAGGTAACCTGTAAAACCCTAAACGCCGGGGATAACCCCCCGGCGTTTTCTTTTGCCATTTAAATGCAAAGAAAGACCGGCGAAGCCTTCGCGCGGTCTTTTTGCCCCTTTGCGGTTCATATGCTTTTTTGAGGTGATGGATATGAGAACCGTGCTGGTCACCGGCGGAGCGGGGTTCATCGGCGCGCGGCTGGTGCGCATGCTGATTGCCGCTGGGGATTTTGTGGTCAATCTGGACGCGCTGACCTACGCCGCAGATTTGAACCGGCTGGGCGAGTACCTGCACCACCCCCGCCACGAGTTTGTGGAAGGAGACGTGTGCGACGGTGCGCTGCTTTCCTCCCTGTTTAAGGAATACCGGTTCGACGTGGTGTTCCACCTCGCCGCGGAAAGCCATGTGGACCGCTCCATCGAAAACGGCTGCGCCTTCGCCCGTTCCAACAGCCTGGGCACCGCGGTGCTTTTACAGACCGCCGTGAACGAAGGGGTTGCCCGGTTTGTGCAGGTGTCCACGGATGAGGTGTACGGCTCTTTGGAAAAAAACGACCCGCCCTGGGACGAGGACCAGCCCCTTTCGCCCAACAGCCCGTATTCCGCCAGCAAGGCGGCGGGGGACCACTTCGCACTGGCGTATCACAAAACCCACGGGCTGAATGTTTCCGTCACCCGCTGCTGCAACAATTACGGTCCGCATCAGCACGGCGAAAAGCTGTTGCCCACCATCATCCGCTGTTTGAAGGCGAACCAGCCCGTTCCCGTTTACGGCGACGGCACCAACACCCGCGAATGGATCCACGTGGACGATCACTGCAAAGCGCTGATGCTGGTGGCGGAAAAAGGTCAGCCCGGCAGGGTTTACAACATCGGCAGCGGCGTGGAGTTATCCAATCTTCAAATGGTGCGAAAAGTCGCCGACTTGCTGGGCTTTTCCGGCGATCCTGTGCGCTATGTGGCGGACCGGAAAGGGCATGATTTGCGCTACGCCCTAAACTGCACCCACATCAAAAACGAGCTGGGCTGGGCTCCGCAAATCGACCTGGAGCAAGGGCTGAAGGAGCTGCTTTGAAAACGCAATCCCCAATCCTGATACTCTGCGCCGGCGGCATGGGCACAGCGGCAGCGGAGGCGATCCGGGCAAAAGGCGCGTCCGCCGCGTTTTTGGACGATTTTGCCCCAAAGGGCAGTTCGGTGACGGGATTTCCCGTCCTCGGGCCGCTTTTTCTGCTGCCCGAACTGCTGAAAGAGTATTCCTTCGTCTGCGCCGCCAGCGGAAACGCGGCGTTTCGAAAGGCCCTTTTGACCTATGCCCAAAAACTCGGGTTTTCCGCGCCGCCGGTCATCCACCCTTCCGCAATTGTCTCCCCCTATGCCGCGTTGGGGAGCGGCTGTTTTGTGCTGGCGGGAGCGTACGTCGGTCCGCTGGCATTGATCGGCAGGGGGTGCATCGTCAACACCGGTGCAACCGTGGAGCACCACTGCAGGGCGGGAGCGTTTTCCCACATTTGCCCGGGGGCGGCGATGCTCGGCCGTTCCAAAGCCGGAAACAACGCCACCGTGGGCGCCAACGCCACGCTGTTGCCCGGCGTTACGGTGGGAGACGCCGCCGTGGTGGGGTCCGGCTCGGTGGTAACCCAAAACGTGGAAGCGGGCGCCACCGTCGTCGGCGCGCCCGCAAAACGCATCAGATCCTGACCGGCAGCACGCCGGTTTTTTTAGTTGAAAACCTCGGGGTCCAGCTTCTTCAAGCCGTAATAAAGGGGCATTCCCAGCACATAGCAGGCGATGAGTTCGCCGGCACCCACATACAAGGCGCACACGAGGAAGCTCTCGCCCACGCCCACGAGGTAGCAAAGCATCGCGCCCACGGCGAAGGCGTTGACGATGATGGTGGGCAGCGGCGCAAGCCAGGGGGAACGCTTCTTCAACAGCAGGGTAAGAACCGCCGCGACCAGCGTGGCAAGGCTGCCGATGACCACGTCGTAAATCCCCATGCCGCCGATGATGTTCGCCAGCAAGCAACCCACAAAAAGCCCCGGCACCGCCGCAGGGGTGAACAGCGGCAGCACGCACAGCGCTTCAGACACACGAATCTGCATCAGACCGTAGCTGATGGGCGCTAAAAGCAGTGTGAGCGCCGCGTAAATCGCAGCAATCAACGCGCCCTGAACAAGTCGTTTTACGTACATTTCATTTTGCTCCCGTCCGCATCACATTCCGCAGTCTGCTGAAAAAAATGAATCGATTATTGCATCGTTCCTGACGCAAAGGCGCCAAAACGCAAAAAACACGGCGTACTTCAAATACTGCGTCCGTGTTGCGAACCGGGATACTGCTCCTTTCTTTGCACAACGCATGATTCATCACATTATAACACGTTTTACCCCCGCTGTCTCGACGGTATTCGCAGCGAAACCCATATACAATGTCAGTTAACTACCTGTCCATCCGGGCAAAAGAGGGCGAAAACATGCAAAGAGCCATCGAGCGTCTGCTGCGCGGGCTGCGAATGCCCGCCGTTAGGGAAGTTGTGTTCAATGCGGGAATTTTCGCCGCATTCATGCTGCTGGCCAGGGCGAGGCTTCCGGACGCCCTCGCGCCCTTCGGCACGGCTGCGGCCGCCGCCGCCTGGTGCGCGGGGCTGCAGCTTTCCGCCCTTTTGGGGTGCTTCGCGGGGCTGGCCACCGTCTCGTCCATCGACGGGGCGCTTTCCCTTGCCGTCACGCTGGCTGCGGCCTGGGCGCTCAAGCGGTATTCCGGCAGGATCGTCAAGCGGCAGGTGATGCTCGCCATCGGCCTGGGGGAACTGACCGCGCTGTTTGCCTTTCGCATATCCTCCCCTTACGCTGCTTTGATGGGCGCTTTGTCCGCCCTTGCCGCCGTTTTGCTCTTTGTTGTCTATCATTCCGCACTTCGCACCCTTCTTACCCTTAAAATCCGAAAAATACTTTCCGAAGAAGAAGTGGTTTCCCTTTGCATCCTCTGTGGCACCGCCCTTTTAGGGCTGATTGACGTTGCGCCCTGGGGCATTTCCCTTTCCGCGGTGCTGGGCGGCTGGGTGACGCTGCTTCTTGCGTACACCGGCGGCGCAGGCGCCGGTGCCGCCTGCGGCATTGCCCTGGGTGTGATGCTCGCTTTGGGCGGCACGAGCGATATGCTGGTTTCGCTTGGCACCATGGGCGTCATCGCCGGCGGCATGAAAAAGCTGGGCAGACCGGGCACCGCCGCAGGATGTTTGATGGCGGGGGCGGCGATTTCCGTCTACTCCCGTTCGGACGTGACGGCCTTTGCCGCTTCGGTGCTTGCGGCGCTCGCTTTTCTTGCTGTACCCAACAGCGTGCTTTCTTATGTGGGGCGGTTCGTGAACGCCTCTTTACGCCGGGAGCGCAGCCGGCAGGAATATCTGTTCCGCCTGCGGGAGCTTTTGAAAACCAGGCTGACGGAGTTTTCCTCCGCTTTTGCGGAAATGGGGGAGCTTTTCGCCAAACCCCTTCCCAAAAAGAAGCAGACTTCCTCCATGGTGAGCATCCGCCCCCTGCAGCCCGTCTGCAAAGGCTGCGCGGCGGAACGGCGCTGCTGGAGCGACGAGGCACGCCTGACGTTCGAGCTTTACTCCGCCTTAAACGGCGAGCCGCCCTTCCGTTTGAGCCGCTGCCCCCGGCTCGAGGGGCTGTGTTCCGCCCTGCGCGCGCTCAACGACGCCAAAAAGCGGGAACAGACCGCCGAGGAACGGGCGGAACGCAGCGCGCTGCTTTCCGGCAAGCAGCTGGTGGGCGTGGCTTCGGTGGTGGACACGCTGGCGAAGCGCATCGTGTCCGAAGTGCGGTTTGACGACCGGCTGGAAAGCGGCGTGCTCTCCCGGCTTTCCGCCGCGCTGACGCCGGCGGAGGACGTGGTCGCACAGCGTGCCGGAGGACGGCTGACGGTCACCGTTTCCTGCACCCGCTGCACCAACCAGTGCGAAAGCCGCATGCTGCGCGCCGTTTCCGAAGCCTGCGGCATGAAGATGCGCGTTGCCGGCAAGCGCTGCAAGGACGACGGATGCGTCGCGGTGTATGAAGAAGCCCGCACGCTGGAAATCCACGCCGGTATTGCCAAAAAGGCACACGGCGAAGTGTCCGGCGATACCGCGTTAGCCACCGGCCTTCCGGATGGTCGGTATTTGATTGCCCTTTCAGACGGTATGGGCACCGGCAAAAAAGCCGCGCGGGAGAGCAGCGACGCCGTGGCGCTGCTGGACAAGCTCCTTCGGGCGGGGGTGGACCTGCTTTCCACCCTTTCCGCCGTCAACCGCCTGCTCGCCCTGCGCTCCGAGGGGGATATGTTCACCACGCTGGACTGCTGCCTCATCGACCTGGTTTCGGGACGGTGCGAATGCGCCAAACAGTCCGCCGCGCCCACGGTGTGGATCAGCGCAAACGGCGTGACGCTGCTTTCCGGCGATTCCCTGCCGCTTGGCATACTGGACGAAGCGCCGCCGGAGCGCCAGTCCTTCACGCTGAAAGAGGGCGACTGGCTTATCTTCGTAAGCGACGGAATTTACGACGCTCTGGGCGCGGATTTGCCCTCTATTGCCGCCACCTGCGCCTGCGGCGACCCCACCGGCGCCGCCATCTGCCTGGTGGACGCCGCCGCCAAGCGGGACTGCAAGGACGATATGACCGCCATCGCCGCCCGGGTGATCGGGGGCTGCGAGCTGGGCGGATGAGGTCGGGTCTGCGCTCCTATTCGCCCGATGCCGCCTGTATTTCCTTTTCCAGCACGTCTGCGAATCTTTGAACGGGTTCCCCCAGCGTTTCCAGCCAGTTCATCACCTCCGGGTCATTTTTGTGCAAAACGGGCTGCTCCCGTATGCGTATGACCCTTTGCATGACTTCGGCATCCGGAACAAGGTCATGCTCCAGCGCCCACTTCCCCGCCCGTGTTTTGGCGATGATTCTGCCCGTGCGCAGCGTGTGGATGCACCGCGCGATGTCCAGCATCCAGCCGGCGGAGTAAAGGCTATTATCGGTGATAACCGCGTACGTCCGGATTGCTTCATAGTGATTGACGACCGCCTGAAAAATACTTTCCCGTGACGGATAGTCGAAATGCTCCCTCACCTCGTCTCCGAACAGCAGCCGTCCGCTGTCCAGAAGTTCCATCCTAGAAAACACGTCTAAATAATACTGGTCTGTGATTCTCTGCCCTCTGGTACCCCAGTAAACGGCCTTTCGGGTTCCGTGCATCAGCTCCTGCAGCGGCAGAATACCCCCTTCAAACAGACGAAAATCCGGATTCTGATACTCCTTCACAAGTTCCTGCCGAAGGTAGAGCAGCCGGTCTGCCTGATCGTCCGTGATGGGTGACCTCGTCAGGCACAGGATGTCGATATCGCTCCATCCGGGCTTGAAGTCATCGAGCACCACCGACCCGAACAGGTAAATGGATGGGCTGCTGTCTGCCAGAATCCGCGCGATGCGGTCTTTCATGATCGTAATGGTTTGATTCATCATGTAACCCCTTAAGTCAGCATAGAAAACTGTTACTTCTATTCTACCAGTATTTGTCATTGTACACAGGATGCGCTGGGGCGTATATGCTTGCAGATAAGCTGTCCTAAAAAAGCAGATTGCGTTATAATTTCATTGTCAAAACGATGAACTGGAGCCAATCCGCGATGGACAAGGAGCAGATCAACCGCTGTATTGAATACATGCTTGAACACCTCAGCGAAAATCTTACGGTTGGAGAAATCGCTGAGCATTTTCATTACTCAGAAGCCTATTTCAACCGAAGCTTCAAAGAGGCCACCGGCAAAAGCGTTTATGAGTTCATCCTGCGCCTGAAGATGGACCAAAGCGCGGTGGACATTAAGCTGAACAGGGATAAGCCCATCACCGATGTGGGGCTCGACTACGGGTACAGCCCCTCGAACTACAGCACCGCTTTCAAAAAGCGCCACCGACTGTCGCCCGCGCAGTTTCGCCAGTCCGTCAACGTCAGCGGCATGACAAGCCCTTTTTACCCGCAGGGGCATAGGGAGTTCGCCGATTTCGCTCAGTATGACAGTTGTATCGTCATCCGCGAGCTGGCGGACATGCCGGTCATCTATGAACGGGTCGTGGGCAGTTACATGGACCTGAAAGACAGGTGGCCGCGCTTTCTTGCCGCCAACAGCCGCTTCACAAAGCATGATACACTGTACATTGAAAGGTTTTATGACGACCCCGCCGTGGCGGACGTTTCGGACTGCATCTACGACCTGTGTCTGACCATCGACGACACCTGCGAGTCGAACAGTACGGCAGTGATACCCGGCGGCAGGTACGCACTCTATCCTTTTGAGGGACGCATTGAGGACATCTTCTGTGCCGTTCAGGGCGTGTTCAACGTCTGGCTGCCCCGAAGCGGCTATGTGATGAGTCGGCGCTATGGTTTGAACATCTACCATGAGATGGATTTTGGCAGCCGGATTGTTCGTTTCGACCTGTGCATTCCTGTGAAAAAAGCTGAATAGAGCAGGATTTCAGAAGCCGCGCGGCAGGAATGCTGCTAAGATTCTTCTCGACCAGTTCACCAGTCGAGGAGGATGATTCATGTTTAACATCAGGAAGCTGCAGGAACAGGCATTGCTTGAAGCAATCGGAAGGAAAAGCGACGTTGCAACGGCGACGGAAATCGTCTACGGTCCGAACAGCGAGGCAAAAAGCGAAGACGATCCAGCCTGGGTCGCATCCGCAATGCGCAGACTGGAAGAGCGGTTTGACGCCGTGACCGTCAAGCAGATCCGCATGGATTGTCAATGCGGATACGGAATGGACGAGAAACTGGCTCTGCTGAAGCGGCTGAAAAGCAAATCTTCCAACATGGAGGAGTTCGCGTCGCTGGAAGAAGCGACAGCCGCCGGATTGTCTTACCGGGACGGTCAGCTCTATCTGCAGTTTGAATTCTGCCCCTGTCCGATGCTGGCACAAGTGCAGAAGCTCAACAGCATGACCTGGTGCCAGTGCAGTGCCGGTTACAGCAAGGTGCTGTTTGAGAAGGCCTTTGACTGTGAAGTAGATGTGACGATGCTCAAGAGCATCAAATGCGGGGACGAAGTCTGCCTGATGACAATTGCTGTGCCGGATTCCGTCTGGGAGTAGGGCTGCATCCGGGTTACTCTTTCATCTATCACCAAAGGCTGAAATAACGGCGGTCCTTTACCGGACTGCCGTTATTTGAATCGTCAAGCACTATCTAAAAATGCTGTCATGAGCGTTGCCTACGGGCTTCTGCGAATGCGCCGGAGCGGAAACAGTCCGCCAGTTTGCTTCTATTCCGCCTTTCGAATCCCTTGATTGAAATACCAGGCCAAAGCCCCCGCAAACGCGGGGGCTTTTCCTGTTTCGGCGTTTTTGCTGATTGAAAAGACACACAATAAGCCATTTTTACGACCCAGAGAAGCTTACGCCTGAGCAACGACAGCCAGACGCCGGCTGCTTCTGTCATAAGGACTCTTCTGATAGTCACCGTAGGTTTGAATGTTTGAAAATCCTGCTTGTGAAAGCAGCCTTTTATAGTCTTCATCAAGAAGGATTCTGTAAACGATATCGTACTGGTTGCTTTCCAGATGCTCTTTGCTGTGAAACAAGTCCAGCACATGAATGGTTTGGAAACGTCCATCCTGCTCTTTCACGAAGATCCGCGAAAAATCCGGCTTGTTCACAACAACTTCAATGGACGGCAAGGTCAACGTATAATGTGTTGTTCCCTGCGTTAAAACCAGCAGCCCGTTTTTTCGGAGCATGCTCTTCATGGAGCGAAGCGCAGTTAATAGGTCTTCATCGGTGTGCAAATGGGGCAGAGAGTTGGTAAGGCAGAGAATCGCGTCAAATTTCCTATCGAAAACCTGTTCTAAAAATCTGAAATCACATTGATATAAAGGAATATCATAGCCCCTGTTTTGCAGATTTTTTCGGGCTACCTCAAGCATTGATTTTGAATAGTCCGAACCCCAGACATGATACCCGGACTGCGCCAGCATCAGTAAATGCTGGCCTGTTCCGCAGGCGCAGTCCAAAACGTCCCTTACTCCGTGTTCAGCAAAGATTGTTGTGAAAAACGCCTTCTCATCGCCCAGGTATTCTTCGATGGGTCCGAACTCGTCATAGTCATAAGCAAACTTTTCATACAAGTCTTTCATTTTTGCACTCTCCTTGCCGCGTTTTCTCAGGTTCATTAAAGCACCGGAAAATCGGCTATGCAAGAAGCAACTACATTTTTATCACTGTTTTTAAACAAAAAGGGCAGGAATCTTTTGATTCCCGCCCCGTACTCTTTTCATTATTCAGCTTCTACCCGCTCGTATACGTAGGTATACGTGATGATGGAAAAGTGCGCGAAGAAGTCGATGGTTTTTTGAGCGCTGGTAAAGGAAACGCCGGAGATGGAACCCTTCAGATTCTGACCCGGGGCCTTGTTGAATGCGGTTCCTGAGCCGGTGTAGTTCCAATGTACTGTGCTGTCTGCTGCTATCATCTTGCCGGTTTGGCCCTCAACGGGATTTGCGGGAAGCTCCTGATTTTCAAAATCAAATGCGACCTCGTACCGATTACCGCCTACATTCGCAATCGTAATTTTGCCAACGATGGTCGCACCGTTTTTCGGGTTTCCGCTGTTAATGGCAATCGAGATGTTTTTGCCTTCATCGGGAAGCGTAATATTCTGCATACGGAACCAGCTGTTGCCGATTTGCTTATCGTTTACGCTAATAAACCCTGTGCTGGAATCCTCTTTTTGACTCTTCAGCACCCAATGATACTCCACCGGATAGGTCACGGTATAGGACCCTGCGAAAAGTTTGGCAAGATCAGATTTCTCAGCAACTAACTTATTTTCGTTCAGCTTAAGTTCAAGTTCTTCGCCACTGGTTTTTACGATAGTGAACTCATTGCCATGAACAAAACCCTTAATCGTCCCTGCGCCGAAGAGCTGTTGATTGGAATCATCAATCAGCTCCTCTAAAACCGTTCTCATTGCAGCTTTAACAGCATCGCTAAGCTCATCAGCAGTCCATACCCATAAGTTGCCGCCTTGTTTGATGATTACAACACCATCAAAGGGGAAGGTATAAACGGTGTCATCACCATTACCCTGCTTGGTTATCTCGGTAATGCCGTATACTTCTACAACAGGAGTTCCTTGTGCGAAAGACGTCGTTGGAACCAATGCAAGAATCATAACAGCGGCAAGGATAAAAGACAAAAGTTTGCTTGTTTTCATATACGATTCCTCCTCAAAATTACATTCGATTTTTCTGTTGCGTTTGTCTGCCAAAAAAAATAAACCGACCTTAGTTGGTCGGTTGCGCCACTGACATAGCTGAGGGGAATAGGCGCCCACATGCTCCCCACAGATCATCGTCTCCACCTGGAGCTTTATAACACCGTATTCAGAAGGTAAGTTCAACTGCTATTTCAACCAATCATAAGAATGTTTTTGAAAATTTTTGACTGATAACTTAATTCTTCCATTTTAGTGTTCCAATGCTATCTGAACTCCGCTTCCCGCCCTTCGAATCCCTCGATTGATATGCAATAAAAAACCCCCACAAAACGTGGGGGTTTCTTATTGGCGTTCCCGGCGGGATTCCGCTAAAGCGCCGGGGCGGGAAAACAGCCCACCGGGCTGTTTTCTGTTCCGCCCTTCGAATCCCTCGATTGAAATGCAATAAAAAACCCCCACAAAATGTGGGGGTTTCTTATTGGCGTTCCCGGCGGGATTCGAACCCACGACCTTCCGCTTAGGAGGCGGACGCTCTATCCTGCTGAGCTACGGAAACAATCGCTGCCTGTCCGTATCGCGGCAAGACAGCATGTGCATTGTACATCAATTCGCGTTCATCGTCAAGAACCGAAAGCGCGCCAATGCCAGCCAGCCCCGTGTGCCGTTCACCGCCGTGATGCTGTTTTCCCCTGACGATTATGGAAAAGCCGGTGAATTTTCCCGCCCAATCCGTTACAATGGTCAAAAGAGCGCGCATTGGCACCCGTTCGGGCCGCGCGTCACTGAACATACCAAAACACCGGGAGGAACGAGAATGGCAACGATTCTGGGAGGGCCGCAGCGCTATATCCAGGGGCGCGGCGTGCTGAGCGAACTGTGCAAACACCTGCAGCACCTGGGCAGATCCCCCTTTGTGCTGGTCAGCCCGTCGGGCAAAGCACGGGTAGAGGAGCAGCTTGAAAAAAGCGCTTCGGAAACCGGCGCAAAGCTGACCTTTGAACTGTTTCGCGGCGAATGCTCGCGAAAAGAGATCGACCGCGTGCTTTCGGCATTTCAGTCCTCCGGCTGCGACGTGATGGTGGGCATCGGCGGCGGCAAAGCGCAGGACACCGCCAAGGCCGCTGCCTACTACGCCAACGCGCCGGTGGTCATCGTTCCCACCGCCGCCAGCAGCGACGCACCCTGCACCACAGGTTCGCTGGTGTACAGCGAAGAGGGCGTGTTTGAAACCCATCTCTACTTCCCCACCAACCCCAACATCGTGCTGGTGGATACGGAAATCATCAGTAAAGCGCCGCCCCGCCTGCTCGTTGCCGGCATGGGGGACGCTCTGGCAACGTTTTTCGAAGCCCGCGCCTGCCAGCAGTCGGACAGCAACCATGCCCTGGGCGGCAAATGCACCCTCGCCGCCATGGCTCTTTCCAAGGCCTGTTACGACACGCTGCTTGCTGACGGCGTTCGCGCGCTTTCCGCCGTTTCCGCCGGAGTCTGCACGAAGGCCGTGGAGAATATTGTGGAGGCGAACACCTTTCTTTCCGGCGTCGGGGCGGAAAACTGCGGCACAGCGGCGGCCCACGCCATACACAACGGATTCACCCGGCTTCCCGAAACCCACCAGTACTACCACGGCGAAAAGGTGGCCTTCGGCACCATCGCCCAGCTAATACTGGAAAACGCGCCGGCTTCTGAACTGGATGAAGTGCTGGGGTTCTGCCTTGCTGTAGGGCTGCCCATGACGTTGGCCGAACTGGGGATTGAAGAAATCCGGATGGAGGATTTGATGAAGGTCGCGGAAAGCGCCTGCGGTTTGGCGTCCATGCGGCGCATGCCCTTTGCCGTCACGCCGCAGATGGTGTGCGACGCGATGCTTGCCGCGGACGCGCTGGGGAAGGCATATAAGGCGAAACACGCATAAAAACGCGCCCCACGGCGCATCAATCGTATAAAAACGCGGAACCAAACGGTTCCGCGTTTTGATTTGAACTTATGTTACAGCGTGGCGGTCTCGAAATAGTCCCCGCGCTTGTAGTCGTACACGGCGCCTCTGGAGTAAAGGTCAATGTTCTCCAGCGCCTTGCCGGTGCCGATGGCGACGCAGCTCACCGCGTCCTCGGCAATGTAGCAGGGGACCTTGGTGTGTTCGGAAATGAACTTGTCCATTCCGTAGAGCAGCGAGCCGCCGCCGGTGAGGCAGATGCCGTTGTCTGCAATGTCGCTGGTGAGTTCGGGCGGAGTCTTTTCGAAGATGGCGCGCACGGTTTCCAGGATGGTCTGCAGCGGTTCTTCCAGCGCTTCGATCATCTCGTTGGAGCCGACGGTCAGCGACTGGGGCAGGCCGGAAATCAGGTTTCTACCCTTGACCTCTACAAAGATGGGCTCTTTTCTGGGGTATGCCGAACCGATTTTGATCTTCATTTCTTCGGCGGTGCGTTCGCCGATGAGCAGATTGTGCTTCTTGCGCATGTAGCGGATGATGGACTCGTCAAACTTGTCCCCCGCGACCTTGATGGAATCGGAAAGCACCGCGCCGCCCAGGGAGATGACGGCAACGTCCGTCGTTCCGCCGCCAATGTCCACCAGCATGTGGCCCCGGGGCTCGGAAATGTCCAGCGACGCGCCGATGGCCGCGGCGATGGGCTCTTCGATCAGGAAGGTGTGGCGGGCGCCGGCTTCTTCCGTGGCGTCGATCACCGAGCGCTTTTCCACTTCGGTGACGCCGCTGGGCACGCAAACCACAACCCTGGGCTTGAAGAACAGCCTTCTGCCCACAACTTTTTTCAGGAAGTGGCGCAGCATGCGCTCCGTAATGTCAAAATTGGAAATCACGCCGTCCTTCAACGGGCGGATGGCCATGATGTTGCCCGGGGTGCGGCCGAGCATCAGTCTGGCGTCTTCACCAATGGCAAGAATCCGTCCGGTGATCTTCTCAACGGCGACAACAGAGGGCTCCCTCAAAACGATGCCCTTACCTTTGACATATACCAAAACAGTGGACGTCCCAAGGTCGATACCGACGTCACTCATCTGCAGAAAATCAAAAAGACCCATGAACCTTTGCCTTTCCTTCAGGGGTTTGTTGTACATTCCCCCAGGGTATTACAATTTATCTTACTCTATTGCAGCGATATTTTCAAACCTCAAATGTGAGCAATGTGTGAATATTTGACTGGCTGAAGCCGCCAACTATTTTTTACTATAAATCCGCCCGCGGCGCAAGGTTTTGCGCCAGATTGTGCAAACGCCGGTCGGGGGCGGAATTTGTATACCTTTGCCAGTCTGCGGGAACAATCAAGGCGTATCGGACGCGCTGCGACATTTGCTCTGGCGCGCAAAAAGGCAAACGGAGATGCGATGACCGAACCGGTTCTAACCGTTGAAAATCTGACCAAAAGCTATCCCGCCGGGGGAAAACTGCTTCCGGCGCTGTTTCCGCGGATGAAAGCGCCGCGCTTCACCGCCCTTTCGGGGGTTTCCTTTTCGCTGATGCCGGGAGAGACGCTGGGGGTACTCGGCGTCAACGGCGCGGGAAAGTCCACGCTGTTGAAGCTCGTGGCGGGCGTCAGCGGTCCCACTTCCGGCAAGGTGACGGTGAACGGTTCCGTGGGAGCGTTGCTGGAACTGGGGGCGGGCTTTTTCCCCGAATACACCGGCAGGGAAAACGCCCTTCTCGCCCTTCGCATGGCGGGCATGACCGCGAAGGAGGCAAAGGAAACGCTGCCCGAAATCGCGGCGTTCGCCGGCATCGGTGCGTTCTTTGAGCGCCCCGTCAAAACCTACTCCAGCGGGATGTTCGTGCGGCTGGCGTTTTCCGTCGCCACCGCGAAGCGGCCGGACCTTCTGCTCATCGACGAAGCGCTCTCGGTGGGCGACCTGTTCTTTCAGGCGAAGTGCATCACCCGCATGAAGGAGATGCTTTCTAAAAACACCGCGCTGCTCTTCGTCAGCCACGACATGGCGGCCGTTAAAAGCGTATGCAAGCGCTGTCTGCTGCTCAACGGCGGAAAAATGGAGGCCATCGGGGACACAGAGGAAATCACCGCGCGGTACTTTTCCCTGAAAGTCGCCGCCGAGCAGCCCGCCGCCGCCCCCAGAGAAGAAACGGAAAAAGAGTTTGAACACCGCGCAGACGCAGGCCGTTTGGGGGACGGTCGGGCGCGCTTCACCGCCGTCTTTATCGAAAATCAGCGCGGCGAACGGGTGGATACTTTAGCCTTCGGCGAGCCCTACACGCTGGTGATGCAAATCCGCGTGCATGCGGATCTGCCGGAAGTGGTGCTTGGCTACCACATCCAAACAGGCGCCGGAGCAGACGCGGTGTACTGCGACACCGCCATCGAAGGCAAGAACCCGAAAGGCTGGAAAGCGGGTGAAACCCACGAGGTGCGCTTTACGTTTCATGCCCGTCTGGGCGAAGGGAGCCACAACGTGGTCGCCGCCTGCTCGGTGCCTTTGGACATGGAACAGGGCGCCGCGGAATTCTGCGACCACGTGCTGCACGCGCTGCAGTTTACGGTGCTGCGCCGCCCCGAAGCAAAAGTATACGGCCTGACCAGCTGGCCAAACGAGGTGACCATAACATGACAGCCGCTTTTGAAAAGCCCATTCCCCTGTCCCTTCCGCTCACGCCTTCGCCTGAGGAGTACGCACAGCTCGTTGCCAACACCTTTGAAACCGGCATGCTGACCAACAACGGTCCCCTTGTTCGGGAACTGGAGGATAAGCTCTCTGACCGGCTGGCGCCTCTGGCGCTGTGCTCTAACGGCACCATTGCCATCACGCTGGCGTTAAAAGCGCTGAAGGTGCGGGGAGAGGTCATCACCAGCGCGTTCACCTTCCCTGCCACCATACAGGCCATTGAGCTTGCCGGGCTGACGCCGGTGCTGGCAGACGTGGACCCGGACAGCATGCTCATCACCCCCCACACGGTGGCGCGAAAAATCACCGCCCAAACCGGCGCGATACTGCCCGTGCACATCTTCGGCAGGCTGTGCGACACCGAAGGTTTCGCTGAACTCGCCGCACAAAAGGGTTTAGCGCTGATTTACGACGGCGCCCACGCCTTTGATCTGCCGGTGTTCGGCGACGCCACCACCTACAGCTTCCACGCCACCAAGCTGTTCCACACCGCGGAAGGGGGCGCCGTGGCTTTCCCGGGCAGCAGCGAGGCCCTCGCCAGCGCACGTCGGCTTCGCTCCTTCGGCATGACCGGCGAAGTGGTGGCGGAATCGGGCATGAATGCGAAGCTTTCCGAACTGCACGCGGCACTGGGGCTTTGGACGCTTTCCAAAGTGGAGGAAGAGCGCAAAAAGCGCCGCGCCGTCGCCGCCGCGTACATTTCCGTTCTGGGCGGGGAACGGGGCGTGGAAATCATCACCGCGCCGAACTGCCAGTATTTCGTGGTGCGGCTGACCAATCCCCTGAAGCGTGACGCCGTGTATTCGGCGCTGATGGCCCACGGCGTGCAGTCTAGGCGGTACTTCTGGCCGGCGATTCCCGCGCACCCTGCCTACATGGCACGCTTCTTCGGCGATTTCCCCGGCGCGAGAACCGCGGCGAAGGAATGCCTCGCCCTGCCGTTCTACGGTGCGCTGGACCCCAAGGACGCGCAGAAAATCGCCAGGATCGTGCTCGGGAAAAAG
Source organism: Christensenellales bacterium (assembly GCA_050945935.1). Taxonomy (GTDB): domain Bacteria; phylum Bacillota; class Clostridia; order Christensenellales; family CALWSW01; genus CALNBC01. Next base: position 531 of record JBMNTW010000008.1, on the reverse strand, counting down.
CCGTGAGCAGGCCGAAGGTCTCCGTCATCATGCCGGCGTATCAGCACGCGGCGTTCGTCGGCGCGGCGATGGACAGCGTGTTTGAACAGACGGTCCGAAACATTGAGCTCATTGTCGGGGACGACTGCTCCACGGACGGCACCAGAAACGTCATCCACCAGCGCGCGAGCATGGCGCCGATTCCCGTGAAGTTGATCGACGCTGGATTTCATCGGGGAGCTTCGGCGGTCATGAACGATTTATGGAACGTGGCATCGGGGGAGTTCGTGGCGGTCATCAACTCAGACGACGCGTTCCACCCCGAAAAACTTTCCCGCCAGCTCGCCTTCATGGAGGAGCGCCCCAACCTGACCGCTTCCTTCACCTGGGCGGAAATTGTGGACGAGTCGGGCAGCCCTGCCGCCCATCTTTCCTACCCCGGCACGCTGTTCGACCAGCCCAACAGAACCCGCGCCCAGTGGCTGAGAAAGCTGTTTTTCGAGGGCAACTGCCTTTGCCACCCCACCCTTCTGGCAAGGCGAAAGAACTTCC